>NZ_CFKYFN010000111.1:0-77421 GCF_985060555.1 Odoribacter sp.
GACCATTGGAGCTCTGGCGAGTGTCGTCTTACTTTTTCTGAACGCCCGACCGGTGGTGTCTGACGAGCTTGCGAGGAGTTCCGCCGGTCAGTGATAGAAAAAGCCAGACGACCGACAGAAGCGACCGGGTCGACAATTCCGATCACCGAAGACGAATAAGTAACGACAGAATAATTCTACCTTTAAACCAAGTATCATCCGATCCTTCGGATCTCTGCACCGATCGCATTCAATTTTTCATCGATATGCTCATACCCCCGGTCGATCTGGTCGATATTATGAATTGTACTGACTCCCTGAGCCGATAGAGCGGCGATCAACAGAGCAATACCGGCCCGAATATCGGGAGAGGTCATTTTGGTAGCCCTTAACTGTGATTCGTGATTCTGTCCGATGACTGTCGCCCGGTGGGGATCGCAAAGGATAATCTTAGCTCCCATATCGATCAGCTTATCTACAAAGAACAAGCGACTCTCGAACATTTTCTGATGAATCAACACACTTCCTTTAGCCTGGGTAGCGACCACCAGGAACACACTCAGTAAGTCGGGTGTCAAACCGGGCCAGGGCGCATCCGCAACCGTTAGAATCGAGCCATCGATAAAATCCTCGATCATATAATGCTCCTGACGCGGAATATACAGATCGTCTCCGCGTTCCTCGATCCGGATACCGAGACGGCGGAAAGAATCGGGAATGATTCCCAATTGGCGTATATTCACATTCCGGATCGTAATCTCCGAACGGGTCATCGCAGCCAATCCGATATAACTTCCCACTTCGATCATATCGGGCAGACAACGATGATGACAACCTTTCAGCTCCTTTACTCCCTCTATGGTCAGAAGATTCGAAGCAATCCCCGAAATCCGGGCGCCCATCGCATTCAGCATCAGACATAATTGCTGGATATATGGCTCACAAGCCGCATTATAAATCGTAGTCATTCCCTCTGCCAATACCGCAGCCATAATAATATTAGCCGTACCTGTCACCGAAGCTTCGTCGAGCAACATATAACATCCCCGTAATTTCTCAGCCGAAGCCCGGAAGCAACCTTCCGAACTATTATAATCGAAAGTAGCCCCTAATTTCTCAAAACCCAGGAAATGAGTATCCAACCGCCTCCGGCCGATTTTATCTCCACCGGGCTTAGGGATCAATCCACACCCGTAGACTGCCAATAGTGGCCCGAGAATCATGATAGACCCCCTCAGACTGACCGCTTTATTATAAAAATCTTCCGTTTCGAAATAATCAAAGTTGATATCCGAAGCCTTGAAGACAAATTCTCCATGTGCAGGGTGTCCGACCTGTACGCCCATCCCCTGCAATAATTCGATCAGCTTCAAAACATCCAGAATCTCAGGGACATTGGATAGGGTTACCTCTTCTTTGGTCAGTAAACAGGCACAGATCACTTGTAATGCCTCATTTTTAGCTCCCTGAGGACATAATTCCCCTTTCAGTCTTCTTCCTCCGGTAATTGCAAATTTACTCATATCGCTTATTTAAAAGAACGGCAAACGACTGCCGAAAAACAAACTATCCATATCAACAAACTCTGTATCAACTTCTAATCGCCAATCGTCATTCCTAAACCGCCCATCAATTTAAAATCCGATTCAATCATTCAAAGTTATCAAAAAAGGCGTAAAACAAAAATAACTTCAATTTTATATTGTCTTAAATCAATTATATGGTTACATTTGTAGGTATTGTAATAAATATTCAAAATATTCGGAGATGAAGAGCTTTTTGAAATATACCCTGGCGACTATTGTGGGTATAATGATTGTCCATGTTATTCTGTTTTTTATTTTTATCGGGTTTATCGGAGCCATCGCTTCTTTTTCAGAAAAAACAGTTACTGTAAAAAATAATAGTATTTTAACTATTAAACTGGAAGGAGAAATTCTGGACCGGACTTCCGACAATCCGCTCGACAATATCGATTTTCTCTCATTCACTCCAAAGAAAAATCTGGGATTAAATAAAATATTAGCCAGCATACAAAAAGCAGCCAAGGATTCGCGTATCCAGGGAATTTATCTGGACCTGACCGAAATTCAGGGAAATTTCGGAGCCCTGGCCTTTACTCAGGAAATCCGGAACGCTTTACAAAAATTCAAGGAAAGCGGAAAGTTTATTTACAGTTATTCGAATCTGGGATATTCCCAAAAAAGTTATTATCTGGCTACCGTTGCCGACAAAATCTTTGTAAACCCCGAAACACCTTTGTTGTTAACCGGAATGAGCAGTAGCATCTCTTTTTACAAAGAGACTCTGGCCAAACTGGGCATACAACCCGAAGTAGTGAAAGTCGGTAAATTTAAATCGGCCGTAGAGCCTTTTATCTCCGACGAAATGAGTCCCGCCAACCGGGAACAGGTACAGAAATACCTCGATTCTTCCTGGGGGACGATTGTGAAAGGAATTGCAGAAAGCCGGAACATCCCCGTCGATTCGATCAATGCCCTGGCGAATCGTTTCGATTTCTACACTACCCGCCAATTTCAGGATTTCGGTTTCTTCGACGGTGTTCTCTACGAAGATCAGATGCTTGCCTTATTGAAGGAGAAATGTGGGGTAGGAAGTTCGGATCCATTGAACCAGATTGCTCTGACCGATTATCAGAATGCCTCGGTTCCGGAAGTACCGATCGAATTTAATAAAGACAAAATTGCCGTCGTATATGCTTCCGGAGAAATCGGACTGGAGCAAAAAAATAATACCATAGGGCCGGAGCTCGCAAAAACAATCCGTAAAATCCGGGAAGACAATACTGTGAAAGCCATCGTCCTGCGCGTAAACTCACCGGGAGGCAGTGCCCTGACTTCCGACATTATCTGGCGGGAAGTCGAACTAGCCACACAAACCAAACCGGTGATCGTTTCTATGGGTAATGTAGCAGCTTCAGGAGGATACTACATTTCGTGTGCAGCCGACACCATCGTCGCCGAACCGACGACTTTGACCGGTTCGATCGGAATCTTCGGTATGTTTTTCAGTGGCGAAAAACTGATCGAAGATAAGATGGGAATCCATACCGATGTAGTCAAAACCAACGATCACAGTGATTTCGGCGGAAGCTATCCCCTCCCTTTACCGGTCAGTAACCGGGCTTTAACTCCCTACGAAAGGAATGTACTGCAAAACTATGTCAATCAGGGGTATGAAACCTTTCTGAGCCGTGTTATGTCCGGCCGCGGTTTAACCCATGACGAACTTCATGCCATCGCTCAGGGACGGGTATGGACCGGAGAAGATGCCCTGAAAATCGGTTTAGTAGATGTGTTGGGAGGATTAGAAGATGCGATTCGGATTGCGGCTCAGAAAGCCGGTATCGAAAAATACAACCTGACGGAATATCCGGTAGTAAAAAGTCCGATAGAGGAATTATTCGCCGAGTTTACGACAGAAGTAAAAGCACGCCTGTTGAAAGAAGAACTAGGCACTTTCTATACGACTTGGGAACAGATGAAAAATAAGGTAGAAAACCAGGGATTACTGGCACGTATTCCCTATGATATTGCATTCAACTAGCAAGTTCACGAGCTATTTATCAACAAAAACCACGGCCATGGCATTTGTCAAAATAATATTGCTGCCGCTCAGTGTTATTTATGGTGTTGTCACCGGAGTACGTAATTTTCTTTTTCATATCGGAATCCTGAAATCACAAACTTTCAGGATTCCGGTTATTTGTGTCGGTAATATCACTGTAGGAGGTACCGGAAAAACGCCTCATACAGAACTGATCATCTCGGAGCTAAAAAAGAAATTCCGGGTAGCCTGTCTTAGCCGGGGATATAAACGCAAGACCAGAGGCTTTATCCTGGCCAACGAACATTCTACCGCCGCTGAAATCGGAGACGAACCGATGCAGATCAAAAGTAAATACCCGGATATTCTGGTAGCTTGTGATGGTAACCGAGTGAGAGGAATCCAAAAACTTCTTGCCTTACCGGAACCTCCCGAAGTGATCCTGCTGGACGATGCTTTCCAACACCGATATGTACAAGCCGACAAAAATATCGTTCTGATCGATTATAACCGTCCGGTACACGAAGATTGTCTGCTTCCGGCAGGCCGGTTAAGGGAAAGCGTACAAGCACTGAAGCGAGCTGACTATATTATCGTCACTAAATGTCCTAAAAGTATCCAACCGATAGAAAAGAGGATTTTATCCAAACACTTAAAGATAAAGCCTTATCAACAACTCTTCTTCACCACCCTGGAATACGGTAAGATCAAGCCTCTTTTCCCGCAATACGAATCTATCGTACCGGACCGAAGTAGCAGTATCCTGTGCCTGACAGGCATAGCACAACCCGGTCCTTATATCGATCATTTGAAAACTTTCACCTCGGATATCACCGGAATCCGGTATCCGGATCATCATCATTTCTCCAAAAAAGATTTTCAGCAGATTGCCCGGGCTTTCGAATCCATCGAAAATCCGAAGAAATATATATTCACCACCGAAAAAGATGCGGTGCGGCTGAAAGCTTGTCCCTTACCCGAAGAATTGCAAAGGGTGATTTATTATATTCCGGTGGAACCCGTATTTATCGACCAAGACGATTTACTATTAAACGAAATATCAGAATATGTTAGGAAAAATCAAAGATAGTGCAGCTTATATTTCCCGTTTTCTGGAAGGGGAAAAATATCGGATCGGTATCATCCTGGGTACAGGATTAGGAGAATTAGGCAAATCGATAGAAATAAAACATACGATTCCCTATGCCGGAATTCCTCATTTCCCGGTATCCACCGTCCAAGGACACAAAGGAAATCTATTAATCGGGAAATTCGGCGGGAAAAACGTAATCGCAATGCAGGGACGTTTTCATTTTTATGAAGGTTATCCGATGCAAGAAGTCACTTTTCCTATCCGGGTATTACATGAATTAGGCGTGAAGTATCTCTTCGTTTCCAATGCTGCCGGTGGTGTCAACACTCAATTTCTGGTGGGCGACCTGATGATCATCACCGACCATATCAATCTCTTCCCGGAACATCCGCTGCGAGGGAAAAACATCGACGAGCTCGGGCCCCGCTTCCCCGGCATGACCGATGCTTATAGTCCCAGAATCATCCGGCTGGCAGAAGAATGCGGAAAAAAATTAGGTATTCCGTTACAGCACGGTGTATATGCCGGCCTGCAAGGTCCCTCTTTCGAGACACCCGCAGAATACAACTGGATCCGGGTTATCGGAGGAGATGCTGTAGGCATGTCCACCGTACCCGAAATCATTGTAGCCCGCCATATGGGTATGGAATGTTTCGGTATGTCGGTAATCACCAATAGTACGGCTTCACCGGAACTGATCAAAACCAACCACACCGAAGTTCAGGACATCGGCAATACAGCCCAACCCCGCATGACCGCTCTCTTCCGCGAGATTATTGCAGAGCTGAAAGAGAGTTGATGAGTTTAAAGAGTTACTGAGTTTAAAGAGTTGTAGAGTTAGTAAGTTATAAGGATATCAAGTTAATTCAACTCTATAACTCATTAACTCTTTTCATATATGTATGTCCTGCCCGGACTTCCAAAGAAAAAATAGAAAAGCTCAAAACCCACTTCACCGTGCTAGCGCTGATCCGGTCGACAACCGACAACATCATCGCCCGCTACGTGATGAGTTACACCTATAGCGACCGTTTCGAAAAGGAACTGGCACGTGTAAAGAAAATGGCAGAGATCTTACCGGATAAAGGGGAAAAATACCTTCGGGAAATGAACAATAAAAAACACATCCCCCCTGGCGCCCCTCTACCGGAAACGATCCTTGAAAATGTACGGGGAGAAAAATGTCAATTGTCGGACCTGAAAGGGAACTGGCAAATCCTTACAAGAAATACTGGAGAATCTGAAATAGTTCAGGCGATAAACAACTCGATCACGGGCACTAAAATGGCGGTCATAATGCCCATCACACCGATGGCTAATCCGCTGATCGCTCCTTCTACCGCTCCCAGTTCCATGGCCTTGGCAGTCCCCAGACCATGGGCTGCAGAACCTAAAGCCAACCCACGCGCAATCCGGCTTTTGATTCCTAAACGCTCCAGAATAAAAGGACCGACCAAGCCACCGAAAATACCGACGACAATCACCACCACGGCCGCAATGGCCGGTATCCCTCCCGACCGTTCAGCAATACTCATCGCGATCGGAGTAGTCACAGACTTCGGCTCTAACGAAGCGATCAAAGCATGATCGGCACCGAAATACCGGGCAATAAAAATCACGCTCAATACCCCGGTTATACAACCGACAAATACCGAAGTAATGATAGAAACAGCATTTTCTTTCAATTGGGCGATCTGTTCGTAGAGTAAATACCCTAATACGACAACTGTCGGTCCAAGCATAAAACTAATTATCCGGCTTCCTTTTTCAAACGACTCGTAGGAAATCCCCAGGAAATGAGTGATCAGCGCCAATACGGGTATAGATACCAACAACGGATTCAGGATACTCAGTCTTGTTTTTCTGAACAACCATACAGCAGCGAGATACACCCCGATCACCAAGGTTAATATGAATATTTCGGAATTTAATAAAACAGTCATAAGCCAAACAGCATTTACATTTCTAAATCAACGGTCTTCCGCCCCTTTCCGATGTTTCTCAAACCATTGTTGTATCGAAGCCACGACGACGATCACCACCACCGTACTGACGGCACAGGCCACCAATACCGCCTGCCAATACTGAGATAATATATCTAAGGCATTCACAATCCCAACCCCGGCAGGAACAAAAAACAAAGCCATGTTATCACAAAGAAACCGGGCAACAGGCTTGATACGTTCAGGCTTGACCCACTTCAGGCATAAAGCGGTAAACAACAACATCATCCCGATCACACTCCCGGGAATAAAACCGTTCACCAGCCATCCCACCAACTCGCCGAGCGCAAAAAAGAAAAGTACAATAAAAATACCTGGTAACATAGTTAAAGTAAAAGGTAAAAGGCTATAAGCTAAAGGCTAAAAGCAATAAACTAAAAGCAATGAGCGGATTAGCTTCGAAAACCGATACAAAAATATAATATTCAGCCCAAAGTTATGCTCCATCCGATTATTTTTGTCCCAGCAATTTACGAAAACGTTCGTCCTCCTTAATCGCTTTCACCCTCCAGCTTCTAGCTTCTAGCTTTTAGCCTCTAGCCTCTAGCCTTTAGCTTTTAGCCTCTAGCCTTTAGCCTCTAGCCTCTAGCCTCTAGCCTTTAGCTTTTAGCCTCTAGCCTCTAGCCTTTAGCTTTTAGCCTCTAGCTTATTGCTTTCAGCTTTTTAACCTCTAGCTTTTCATCCCGATCCCTGCCCCGAACCTCCCCGCTTTCTCCCCTTCTCTCCGATAGGAGAAGAAAAGGTCCGGATGACAGACCGAGCACATACCGGCCACTTCTATATTTTCATTTTTCACCCCACATGCCAGCAATTCTTTACGGTTAGCTTCCCACAAATCCACCTGGTATTTTCCCGGTTGCTTTCCCAGACCAACGATCGCCTGATTACCGGGAAATAACTGTTGAAACACCCGGGCCACTTCCTCTCCGACTTCGAAACAACATTTCCCGATCGAGGGGCCAATAGCCGCCACTACCCGTTGGGGATCGCATCCGAAATTTTCCTGCATCACCCGCACGGTTTCCACGACTATATTAGCCGCAGTACCTCTCCATCCGGCATGTACTGCGGCAACCACCCTTTTCTCCGGTTCGAACAGGAGTACCGGGACACAATCGGCAGACAACACCATCAGACATATCCCCGGCTGATTCGTCACCAAAGCATCCGTTGCCGGAATACGGCTTTCCCTATCCAAAGCCCCTCTCCCGGCTTCCTCAGCCGTAACGATCCGCACTGTCGCCGAATGTACCTGCCGGGCGGTAATCAGCCGCTCTACCTCAAATCCTGCAGCTTCCGCCAGGCTCCTGCGATTATGCTGTATGATCTCAGGATTTTCCCGATCGGAAAATCCGATATTTTTAACTCCCGAAGAGACAAAATGCATCAATTCCGGATAAGCGGATAAATTCCGGAACCGATAAAAAGGGAAATCCCCGCTAAGCAGTTTCTCCATATCCATTCATTTTAGATCGACAAAATTAGCCCAAGTTCGGATAATCCCCAAAGTTTAAGCTCCAAACCGTCATAAAAGTAAACTTTCAGCCGATTCCAACGTATGTTTAAGAAAAAAATATGTTACAGGACTATTTGACATTAAGGCAAGCATACCTCACCCGACCCGACACCCGGACTCAGATACATCAAAATTATGTCCGGAATTTGTTTTTATACGAAACTTTCCGGTTGGGCGGACACAACCTTCCACCGACAATATTCGAGAACATCGTCAGTACCGGTAAACCTCAATCGACAGAGACAACCCGTCAAGTCTACGATCTTTGGCAAGCCTGGCAATATTGTGAAAAACAAGCAGCCCTTCGCCAGCCTTTAGACCTTTCGTTTGTCAGAGCGGTTTCTGCCCGTATCATGAAGCATACCGGTGGCGAAACGACTACTTCTGTGGGACGTTACGATACTTCGTTAGGAGATTTCCGCCTCGGCGAGGATTATGACGAAGTATACCCTTTGGCTGATTTCCGTAAAATCCCCCTCCTGCTCGACAATCTGTGCCGGACTACCGATGTACAACTAACCGAAGCCGGTGTAAGCGAGAACATTAAAATTGTGGCCAACTTCATGTACGATTTTATGCATATCAAGCCATTCGGTTATTGCAATCTGGAAACCGGTATCCTGCTCATCAACTTTTTGGAACTGAAAGAAGAGCATCCCCTGCTCATCCTGTTTGCCGACGACCGGGCAGAATTACTCAATGCCCTGAAACGGGGAAAAATCAGTGAGACACCGGAAACCCTCGAAGCATTTATCCTGCATGAACAGATTAAATTCTTCAATAGGGAAATTTAAAAGTAACTCATTCAAAACCAGCATCGAAAAAAAGTCTTCATTTTTCTTTGTAATTAATAATAGATGAGCTATCTTTGCCGTCCGATAATGGAAAGAATAATTATAAAATTTTACATACAATGAAAAAGGGCATACATCCTGAAAATTACAGACTGGTAGTATTTAAAGATATGTCTAATGGCACGACTACCATTACTAAATCAACTGCAGCAACAAAAGAAACCATCGAGATCGATGGTGTAGAATATCCGTTGGTAAAAATGGAAATCTCCAACACTTCACACCCGTTCTATACCGGTAAAGTGAAATTGGTGGATACTGCCGGTCGTGTAGATAAATTCATGAACCGTTACAAGGACCACATGGAAAAAAGAAAAAAATAATCGTTTCTCTCTAAATGAAATAAAAAAAGCGAAAAGAAGACTTTTCGCTTTTTTTATTTCCTTCCCTCTATTCCCTAAGCAAAATCAGCATTCGGAACAAAATGCTCCCTACTCAATTGTGGCACAGGATTTGTGCTATAGGTAATGAATTCTATTTTTACACAAAACATTGACAAAATGTCAGTTGTTACTCGTATAAAAATTTATAACCATAAAACAAGAGAGGACGAATAAATGGATAAAATAAATCTGAAAGCAGTGTTATTACAGAACATGGGAGAAGATTCGGCAGATTTCCTACCCATCATGGGGGACGAGAAAGAACTGCTGAATGATAATATGCAGATTCCTGACACACTGCCAATTTTACCGCTACGGAATACGGTATTATTTCCGGGCGTAATCATTCCGATCAACATCGGACGGGATAAATCTTTAAAGTTGATCAAAGATTCCTACCGGCAGAGTGCCCTGATCGGAGTAGTTGCACAAAAAGATACCAATACTGAAAATCCGGATATAAACGATCTTTACCAGATCGGAACAGTAGCTTCTATCCTGAAAATACTGGAAATGCCGGACGGAACCACCACAGCCATCATTCAAGGCAAGAGAAGGTTTTTATTGGAAGATATCCTTTACGACGATCCTTACCATGTTGGGAAGATCAGTTTGAAAAAAGAAGAAGGGGTACCTGAAAACGATCCGGAATACAATGCGATAGCAGAATCGTTGAAAGATATGGCTTCCAAGATCGTCAAATATTCCAGCCATATCCCTAATGAAGCAGGTTTTGCGCTAAAAAATATCGAGAGTATGCTTTTTCTGATCAACTTCATCTCTTCGAATACAGATGTAGATTATCAGAATAAACAAGAGTTGCTGGAAATCGACAACCTGAAACAACGGGCGATCAAACTACTGGAAATCCTGAGTAAGCAGGTGAGTTTACTGGAATTGAAAAACGATATTCAGAAGAAAGTAAAAATGGATATCGACAAACAACAGCGCGAATATTTCCTGCATCAACAGATGAAGACCATACAGGACGAACTGGGAGGTAATCCGACCGACGAGGAAATCAAAGAACTGGAGGAACTGGCCGAAACGAAAGAATGGAACGGGAATGTCCGGGAAATTTTCAACAAAGAGCTGAACAAGCTGAAACGGTTGAATCCTTCTTCCCCCGATTACTCGGTACAATCCAATTATTTGAGGGAAATGCTGGACCTGCCCTGGAATCACCTCTCGGAGGACAACCTGGATCTGGAACATGCACGCCAGGTACTGGATGCCGATCATTTCGGACTGGAGAAAGTAAAAGAAAGAATTTTAGAATACTTAGCGGTTTTAAAGTTAAAAGCCGATATGAAATCGCCGATTCTGTGCCTCTACGGCCCTCCGGGAGTAGGTAAAACTTCCCTGGGAAAATCTGTAGCCCGGGCCTTGAACCGCGAATTTGTACGGATGTCTTTAGGTGGATTGCACGATGAATCGGAAATCCGGGGACACCGGAAGACCTATATCGGAGCTATGCCGGGACGAATCCTTCAGAGTATCAAAAAAGCAGGAACTTCTAATCCTGTTTTCATTCTGGATGAGATCGATAAAGTGGGTAACGATTTCCGGGGGGATCCTCAATCTGCCCTGTTGGAAGTGCTCGACCCGGAACAAAACGGCAGTTTTCACGATAATTTTCTGGATATCGACTATGATCTGTCGAAAGTGATGTTCATCGCCACAGCCAATGACCTCAGCACGATTGCAGGTCCTTTGCGCGACCGGATGGAAATCATCGAAGTGACGGGTTACCTCATGGAGGAAAAACGGGAAATCGCCAAGCGGCACCTGATTCCGAAGCAATTGGAAAACCACGGAATTACGGCCGGGCATGTAACGATCCCAGACGAGATCATCGACCTGATCATCGAGAAATATACCCGCGAATCGGGCGTTCGTAGTCTGGACATGACCATAGCTAAAATTATGCGCCATGTGGCCCGGAAGGTCGCTATGAATAAAAAATTCACGATTACGCTCGACGAAAATAAGGTGAAAGAATATCTGGGAAGCCCGATTTTCTCCCGGGAGGAATATCAAGGGAACGAACTACCCGGTGTCGTGACCGGATTAGCCTGGACAGCCGCAGGAGGAGAAATTCTCTATATAGAATCGAGCTACAGCAAAGGCAAAGGGCATCTTAGCCTGACCGGTAACCTGGGAGAAGTGATGAAAGAATCCGCTACTTTAGCACTCGAATACATCAAATCGCATGCAAAAGAGATCGGGATCGACGAAAAGATGTTCGAAGAAAACGACATCCACGTCCATGTTCCGGCTGGAGCTGTTCCCAAAGACGGACCTTCGGCAGGGATCACCATGGTTACTGCACTAGTATCCGCCCTCACCGGCCGGAAAGTGAAAAAAGCCATCGCCATGACCGGAGAAATCACCCTCCGTGGCAAAGTATTACCGGTAGGGGGAATCCGCGAAAAAATCCTGGCCGCCAAACGAGCCGGAATAAAAGAGATCATCCTTTGCAGTGAAAACAAAAAAGATATCGACGATATCAAAAAAGAATACCTGAAAGGGCTGAAATTCCACTATGCGGATCATATCAAAGAAGTGCTGGAAACAGCGCTTCTAAAAGCATAAAGGAATCTCCTGTGAGACCTATGGTTTTTAGTTATAACGGCGATAGCAGTCCGACTTGACTTCTGAACCGTTGTAACTATTTAAAAGTATGTTTACAAGTATAAATATATATAACTACCTAAAAAAAAACTCATGGAAAATCAAGAACTGCAAACCACCCGGAATCAATCGATCGTTACAATCGGTGATTGGATCATTACGATGATCCTGATGTGTATTCCTTTTGTGAATTTTATTATGTTATTAGTCTGGGCTTTCAGTGCCGGTACTCCTGTCAGTAAAGCCAATTGGGCAAAAGCTACTCTTATCTTTATGCTGATCGGATTTGTATTGGTGATCCTGTTTTGGGGAGCCATCGGCGGACTACTCTTAAGCAATATGTAGACACACGTAAACTCAAATAATGATATTAAGATCCCCGGTCTTAATATCATTATTTGAACCGATATCCTACAACTACCGTATTTCCTTCCTCCCCCTGCTCCCGGTAGATTTTCATGAGATCGGGGTGAGCCCGTCGGTAGGCCTCCCATTGTTCCTCATTCAAGGAGGCTTTCAAGCGGTCCAGCATCATACAGTAATCAGAAGAGGGAAAATAAAAATACATATAATCGTCGCACTGACGCATGCCCGGGTTCCAGTTATGGTATAATCGCAACACTGCATTCGGTTTATATCTGAAATTTCCCACCGACAACAAATCATCGTCCACTAAATCATAATTACAGGTTACTTTTTTCAACTTATCATAAACCAATAAATAATATTTTTGATTCACTAAAACTACAATCAAAACATATTTATTATTTTCCGACATCTCAATTACAGTCAAACAATTATCTGAATACCCAGCCTTTCCGCATAGACGAAAGTTTTTAAAAGAACCTTTATCTAAATAATAACGTAAGGTAACCGTATCTTCCGAAACCTGATAAATACTATTGTCGATATCAGAATAATAACAAAAGGTATCATTCACTACATACGACTTATTCCTTACAGCATATTTCCCTACCTTCTGACCTGGGAAATAAGAAATTTTTAACTGTCCGCTCTTCCAGTTTACCAGATTCACCAAACATTCCTCAGACCGATATGTCGATCCACAAACAGGTGTGTTTAGATATACTGCACAACTATCATTCAGCATCCACTTAAAATACCCCACTCCATATTCATAAGAAGGATGCTCGGATTTCTTCTGCCAAAGCAACGTTCCGTCCAAAGCATAGCAATGAAAACCCAATACATCCCCGGCTAATACATTCGAATCAGGGGTCAATACAATTTCATGCGGCAAATAAAGATATTCATCCGGTCCACGGCCAAACCGGCCAAGAGTGTGCTGAAACTCACCGGCAGAATCGAATACGCTCAAGGTTACCACATCAGTCATGCCCTCGGTCACTATGGAAGTCGCAACAATCCGATCCCCCATTTTTACAAAGTCTCCGATTCTATTACATACGATCCCTTTAAAAGTCAGCACTTCATATCCATCGAAAAGCTCGGACATCTTCAATGTCCGGGCTTCATCAGGCTTAAAACGAATAACCGGTACCGACTCTTCCTGCATACTCCCGGAAGAACATGCCACCAAACAAAGCCCTATAAGAAAAACAATCGAAAAACGATACAACATAGGATTATTCTGCTATGAATTGACACTGAGGCCCCCAAAAACCTTGGAAACAAACGCAATAACCATATACTGTCGTTGCATTTTCACCGTTTTTTTCAAAATATCCGGAGATACAATACTCTTCTTCAAGTACATTTTTATCCCAAGCCCATATTTTTTGTTCGGCCCAGGCCATCAAAACAAAAAACAAGGCTATTCCTATCAAAACGAATGATTTTTTCAATGCTGTTTTCATAATACAAATGGTTTAGATTAATAATTGCAACATATTAATTTATATTAATAAAAACAACTATTTCTAAATAATTTATCAATAATGCCCGAAAATAAAAATTTTCCAGTGATTAAAGTCCGATAATAAAAACCACTCCGAAGCTGATATCCAACCAATTATAGCGCCACCGGCTATCGGTCACCCGTTTGTTGGAAACTTTATCCCTCATATACACTTCTTTATATTCCAGGCTCATCAAGCTAATATCCAAAGCCAGATACTCTTTGAGCCGCGCCCATAAGCCCGGTTTCAAGGTAGACACCCATAATTCGTGTTTTCCATCGTGTCCTTTTTTCAGAAAGCTTTTTCCCCAGCCATATCCACTGGTTCCCTGCAGGTATAACCGGACTCCCCCACGAGGAGCATACAGCCGGAAAAATCCACCTGTCTCCAGTGTATACTGGTGTCCCTCGTCATCCATCATATATTCGTAAGCCAGATCGGCCCCCAAGGCGATATTATTCGTCACAAAATAACCTGGCGAAACAATGCCTTTGATGGTATATCCCAGATTGACAATCTTCCCGTCATAGGTCACTAATTTCCCGCCTCCGGTGTAATTCAACCGGGCTCCGATCGTCATTTCGCCTCCATATTGTGCTTTGAGGGTCATACCCAAGCATAAAAATAAACCGAAGAACAGTATTTTCTTCATGATCTGTTTTATTTACCTGCACAAGCTATTCATTCAAGCTCTGCGTCAACTTCTTCACCAGCTTATACTTATTAAAAAATTCCTTCAATACAACCCGCAGAACCGTATAGGACGGAATCGCCAGAATCATTCCCAAAATACCGGCCATACTACCGGCCATCAAAATCACCAAAAATATTTCCAAAGGATGGGCGTGTACACTACTCCCATAAATAAAAGGCTGAAAAACAACATTATCGATCAATTGAGTCAACAACATCGCTATAGTCATATAGATCAACAGCGGCAGCATCTGATCGTAAAAATCCAGCCCCAAATTCAACACGACTCCCACAGCCAATCCGAAAAATACCCCGATCATAGGCCCGATATACGGTATCACATTCAAAACTCCGGTCACCAAACCGATGACAACCGCATTACTAAAGCCCAAACCGACAATCGTCAGTCCGATCGTATTCAAAGCCATAACCCCCAAAACTTCGAGCAATAATCCGACAAAATAACGGACCAGTAATTTTTGTATGGAATCCAAAGCATTCCGGGCCTGTTCTTCGAAGCGGGAAGGAAGCACCGCCATCACCATCCCTGAAAACAAGCGGCTATCCTTCAGAAAGAAAAATAAAATAAACGTAATGGAAAAGAGAGCGACAAAAATATCCGTCATCGTTCCGGCTACCGTCCCGAACCAGGTTTTCAGCTGACCGACATTAAACACTTTACTCAATAAATCCGTCACATAAGCATCCACATCCTGATCCTCATCCATCAAACCGTAATGCTTCATAAAATGTCCGGCATCCTCGATCGGGCTTTCCAATTCGGAAACGATATTAGACACACTTACATTGCCCAACGACTGAAATTCACGGATAGCGAGCGGGATAATGGTACTAAAAAAAAGAATAAATAATCCCCAAAGGCAAATCACCGTGATTCCGGCTTTCAAACCATCAGGCAAACGATAGCCCCGGATCTTCACCCGGCCTAATAAATCGATAATCGGCCTGCCGATAAAAGAAATGACAGCTGCCACTAAAATATAAACGATGACAGAAAAAAAATACCAGGAAAAGAAAATTGCCCCAGCTAATGCGACAATTCCTAACACATATTTGGTGACTGAATTCATTCCGCTCCCTTTTTTCAATTGCTTTTCTCCTCTCTTAATTTTCCAAAAATAAATAAAAACCTTTGATTATTTTCTTAAATACCTCAATTTTTAAAAAGATCGATCAAAACCGGAAATGAAGGGGTTTATCCTGTCTGTATTCCATAATATCTCCACGGATCCACCAACTTAAACACCCAAAAACTCTTTGAACACGATAAACTTTATAAGCCTCTGCCCCCTCTAAACCGATTTTTTTTTTAAAGATTCAGAAAAAGAGCGAAGAAGATTAGGTTATTTTTAAAAACCTTTATATCTTTAATACGTTAATTTTAGATCGAAACAAACCGTTTAAAAACATGTTCATACGCCTTTGGCATATCTATTATGATGGTTTCAGCCATTTACCCAAATGGGGAAAAATATTGATCGCAATAGTTGTGGCCAAACTATTGGTCCTGTTTGTGGTATTTAAATTCCTGCTCATGCCGAATTATCTCAATACGACCTATACGACGGAACAGGAAAAAAGTAATCATGTACTCAACGAATTAATTACCAAACCTTAGCTTATGATATCAGAATTAACCACTACAACTTTGGTCGAATGGTCACGCTGGCAATTTGCGATGACCGCCATTTACCATTACATGTTCGTACCTCTCACTCTGGGGTTATCCTTTCTACTGGCTATTATGGAAACCATGTGGGTCAGGACCGGTAAGGCCGAGTGGTTGAATGCCACCAAATTCTGGATGAAGCTTTTTGCAATCAACTTCGCCATCGGTATAGCTACGGGGCTGATATTGGAATTCCAATTCGGTTCCAACTGGTCGAATTATTCCTGGTTTGTCGGGGATATTTTCGGAGCTCCTCTGGCCATCGAAGGTTTGTTCGCTTTCTTTCTCGAAGCCACTTTCTTCGCCGTCATGTTCTTCGGCTGGAACAGGGTAAGCCGTCGTTTTCATCTGGTTTCCACCTGGATGGTATTCATCGGTTCCAACATTTCCGCTTTGTGGATCCTGGTAGCGAATGCGTGGATGCAAAACCCGGTAGGCATGGAATTCAACCCGATGACAGCCCGCAACGAAATGTCGGATTTCTGGGCGGTACTACTCTCACCGACAGCCATGAGTAAATTCTTCCATACCGTCACCTCGGCTTATACGCTTTCGGCTTGTTTTGTCGTTGGAGTAAGCGCCTGGTTTATTCTGAAAAAAAGACATTTCGAATTTGCCCGGAAGAGTATCCTGCTGGCCTCCGTTTTCGGCTTCCTGAGTATCATCGCTACGATCTTCACAGGCGACACCAGTGCCCAGGATGTTACCCGTACCCAACCGATGAAACTGGCTGCTATGGAGGGACTCAACGAAGGAGGGAAAGGAGCCCCGTTTACCTTGATCGGCTTGACTTGCACCGATCCTCAATTACCGTCCGAACGTATGAAAACGGTAAAATACGGTATTACCATTCCTAAACTTTTATCCTTCCTGGGGTATCATGACTTCGATGCCTATGTGCCCGGTATCCAAAATATCATGGACGGCTACACCTCCGAAGACGGAAAAGTATATCCTTCTATAGAGCAACGCATGGCCAACGGCCGTCTGGCGATAGATGCACTGAAAACGTACAAACAAGCTGTTAAAGACAAAGACGATGCGCTGGCTAGCCAATCTTTACAGACACTACGGGCCAACTTCCAGGATTTCGGTTACGGCTATCTCAGTTCGCCTTACGACACGATCCCTCCTGTTCCTCTGGTATTCTATAGTTTCCGGCTGATGGTAGGTCTGGGCATGCTATTCGTTTTGTTGTTTATCTGCTCCTGGTGGTATGCCAAGAAAAGAAAATTCGAAAAATTCAAGTTCATCCCCTATCTGGCTATCGCGTGTGTTCCGTTGGCATATATCGCTTCGCAATGCGGATGGATCGTAGCTGAAGTAGGACGTCAACCTTGGGTGGTACAAAACCTGATGCCCACGAATGTGGCCATCACCCGCATCGCTTCGGGTTGGGTTGTCACCACCTTCTGGATGTTCGCCATTTTGTTCACCTTATTATTGATTGCCGAGATCGGAATCATGTTCACCCAGATCAGGAAAGGGGTAAAAGAGTAAAAAATGAAAAATGAGGAAACCATAACGGCCTGAAAAGTTATAGTCCTCACAAACGATAAATAATAATGGATTATGGATTTAAATATATTACAACATTACTGGTGGATCTTGATCTGTATATTAGGAGGTTTACTGGTATTCTTATTGTTTGTACAAGGAGGACAAAGTCTTCTTTATACCATAGGAAAAAATAAAGACGAACGGGATTTGATCGTCAATACCCTGGGACATAAATGGGAATATACGTTTACCACATTAGTGGTATTCGGCGGAGCTTTCTTCGCCAGTTTTCCCCTATTCTACTCAACCAGTTTCGGAGGAGCCTATGTCGTCTGGATGCTGATCCTCTTTTGTTTTGTCTTGCAAGCGGTATCTTATGAATACCGGAATAAAAAAAACAATTTTCTGGGCAGTCGGACTTACGAAGTATTCCTGATGATCAACGGATTCGCTGCGCCTCTTTTGTTGGGAGCCGCTGTAGCTACTTTCTTTACAGGTTCCCCTTTCCGTCTGGGTGTAATGCATGATGTCGAATGGATGACACCCTGGCGCGGTCTGGATGCCTTGTTCGTCATCACCAACTATTTCCTGGCTTTAGCCGTTTTCTTCCTGGCACGGACATTAGCAGCCCTTTATTTTATTCTTACTATCGATGATCCGAACATCCGCATACGCAGCCACCGGCAAGTGAAATTCAATGCCGTACCGTTCGTTCTCTTTTTCCTGTTGTTTATCGGTTTTATTTTTGCCGGTGAAGGGTATGCAATCACCCCGGAAGGAAACATTGCATTAGTACCCTATAAATATTTTTATAACCTGATAGAAATGCCGCTGAATGCCTTGATATTCATTATCGGAGTAGCAGGAGTACTCTACGGCATCATCCGAAACTGGATATTTCCCCGATGGACGAAAGGAATCTGGTTTGCAGGAGCCGGAACGGTATTGACCGTTATCGCTCTGCTGATTCTGGCAGGTTTCAACCAAACCGCCTTTTATCCCTCATATGTCGATCCTGATTCCTCACTGACTATTTACAACGCTTCTTCGTCCTTATATACCCTGAAAGCGATGTCCTACGTATCTATTATCATACCTGTAGTAATCGCCTATATCTGGTATGCCTGGCGGACGATGACCCGGAAAGCCATCGACAAGCAGGAATTAGAAGAAAGTGAAAATAAATATTAATCCACCGATCCCTCCCAGGGAGGGATCGGCATTATGCCGCACAGGCAATGCAAAAACTTTTAAACCATATCCGGTGCCACGATCCTCGTTCCCCTAACTAACCGGATAATTCAGTACCGATGATACCATCAAAGAACGGGAAATGAAAAGTCTGAAAACCGATCTCACCCTTTTCTGATTTTCACTCAAAGCCTTATCTTTGCGCAACTGAAAAATTCATACGTTCATGAACAGAATTAAAGGTATCCTATATGCTATCGTCTCCTCTTCGACTTTCGGACTGGCCCCTTTTTTTACGCTGACCCTACTAAGCTTCGGCTATTCATCTTTTGAAGTATTGACCTACCGTTGAGGGATCGCTTCCCTTTGCCTGATCGGATTCGGCCTATTGGCCGGGTGTAATTTCCGGTTAAGTAAAAAGGATTTCGGGGTCGTCTTTTTGTTAAGCCTGTTTCGGGCAACGACCTCATTCAGCCTGGTGATCGCCTATCAGAATATTGCCAGCGGTGTAGCTTCGACAATTCATTTTATGTATCCTTTAGCTGTAGCGCTGGCCATGATTTTTTTCTACCATGAGAAAAAATCCGGCTGGGTCATTTCGGCAGTACTCCTATCCATTCTCGGAGCAATCCTCTTATCTTCAGGCAATATAGCAGGTTATAACGCCAACGTGACGGTAGGTATTATTTGCGCCTGCATCTCTATTTTCTCTTACGGAGGTTATATCATCGGAGTCCGGAAAACACGGGCTGTAGCGATCAACTCCACCGTACTCACTTGTTATGTCATGGGATTAGGGGCGTTGTTTTTCATTATCGGCGGGTACCTTACAGAAGGCATCCGGTTAGAAACCCAAGGAAAGGTATGGCTTTATATTCTAGGCCTGGCTTTACCGGCAACCGCTATTTCCAATATGGCCTTAGTCAAAGCAATCAAGCATATCGGTCCCACATTAACTTCGATCTTCGGAGCGATGGAACCGTTGACCGCTGTTTTTATCGGTATAGTTGTTTTCCATGAGACTTCAACGATAGGCGGTATTTTAGGCATGCTACTCATTATTATAGCAGTCTTCATCGTCGTCGTCAAAGAAAACCGGAAGTAAAAGGAAAATAACCTTAGGAATCCGGAATAAAATCGCAGATTTATACCTGTAATATGTATATCACTGCCTAAATTCGAATCAAGGCTTAAGGATTCTTTTAACAGAACTTTCAGTTTACCCGACTGTCGGGTAAACTGAAAGTTCCTAAACAACAAAATCCTATTTTTGAGTTCAGTATTTCCGAATCGGCGTAATCACCACCTGGAAAGTATAGTCCTGATAAGGCAACAGATAAGGTTGTAACGGCCAGGCACCCCAGCTATTGATACATCCCAATCCCATTTGTTTCAGGTCAAAAGACAAGGTGGTCAATCCACGTGGTTTCAATTCTCCGGAATGCCGCTGATCTTTGTCCCAACCGTCATCCAGGTCTTCCGGTAAATAATTCAAAGCAGAGGCTGAGAAAGGAACATCCGAACGAATAGCCAAACCACGTCCATCGATATCGGTCAGTTTCCACCAACGGATATCCGATTTCGTACCGGATTCCTGCGGACGGATATAAGGATAATACTGATCTTTCACCAACTGACGGTAACGGCCCAAACGCTGACTCTCATTCCGGTCGTCATAATTCTCAACAGGTCCCCGGCCATAATAATCGATCCGGTCGAATCTGCCCGGCATCACCAGTTGCATACCGAAACGGAACAGGTGGGGCATATCTTTCTTCTCCTTATCGACAGCAAGCTGTTCACTGATCCGAATCTCCCCATTTCCACCGATAAGATAAGTCATGGTCAATACAGCTGCCAATCGGGGTAATTCATAAGTGGTCACCACCTGAACCCGATTGCCTTGTTCCTCTGCCTTAAAGCTCTTCAATTTCAATCCGGGATTCTTCCAATCCACAAAGCGGCGGTGAAGATTCGCCCCGAAATCATTATCTGTCGGAGCCCGCCAGAAATTGGGCCGTAAAGCATATCCATATTCGATCATCTCATACCCATTCAGACTGATCCCCTCTATCCAACCGGACCATTTTCCAAAAGTCACCTGTACTTCTCCGGCACTCACGACAGCATGTACCAAATCTTCATACAGAGAAGCCTTTTGCCCGGTTTCGGCCAATTCAACCTGAAACAAAGGATAAGGGGCAATCTCCAATTGTTCTTCCGCAACCGCATAACCTGCCGGAAGTAATTGCCGGGCTTGTTTCAGGCGATAGGTCACATTCAGCAGAATTTCACCTTCAGCAGGAAGATCCGTTTCTTTATACCCCAATACGACCGATTGTGTCTGTTGCGGGGCGATCTGCAAATCCATCACAACACCCTGTCTCACCGGCTCTCCATTCTGCAACAATTGCCACTCCAGGTAATAGTCCGAAAGATCGGTAAAGAAATTCTCATTATACACATTTACGATTCCTTTCCTAAGAGCTGCCGGTGTAGTCCATATCGACTGATACATCTTCCGCACTTCATACATATGGGGATTCGGCACCCGGTCCGGACTGATCAAACCGTTGCAGTTAAAATTCTTATCCGAAGTATCGTAGCGGTTGTAATCTCCCCCGTAAGCATAAATCATTGCGCCGTCTGCCGTATACTTCCGAAGTCCCTGATCTACAAAATCCCAGATAAAACCGCCCTGCAAATTCGGGTATTTCCGGATCAAATCCCAATATTCTTTAAAACCGCCCAAAGAATTTCCCATGGCATGCGCATATTCACACTGAATCAGTGGTCGTGAATCCCCACTCTTAGCGAAATTTTCCATCCAATTCAGGTCGGCATACATCGGACAAACAATATCCGTATGGGCTCTGCGTCCTGCCTGTTCATATTGTACAGGACGGCTGCCATCTCTCTGTTTGATCCAGTCGTAACAAGCCACAAAGTTCGGTCCGTCACCGGCTTCATTTCCCAACGACCAGAAAATAATCGAAGGATGATTTTTAAAAGTCTCCACCATCCGCTGATTTCTTTCGAGGTGAGCCTTGGCATAAGCCGGTTCCTTGGCCAGTGTCCGTTCGCCATACCCCATCCCATGAGATTCGATATTGGCTTCACACACGACATACAACCCATATTCGTCACAAAGGTTATACCATTCGGGATCGTCCGGATAATGACACGTCCGCACGGCATTCAGATTATTCTCCTTCATCACCCGTATATCCTCGATCATTCTCTCCCGGGATACCTGATATCCGGTCAAAGGATCCAATTCATGTCGGTCAGCTCCTTTAAACAAGACCGGCTGCCCATTGACCCATACCTGCCCCAATTCTTTCTTCAGTTCGATTTTCCGGAATCCGACCCGTTGCGGAACAACTTCCAGCACTTTTCCGGCATTATTTTTTAAAGTCAGCAACAAAGTATACAGATTAGGCTCTTCAGCACTCCATTTTGCCGGATTTTTCACTGCCATTTCGGTACGCACAATTCCTTCTCCATCGGGCTTGACACTCGTTTTTTCTACGATATTTCCTGCTTTATCTTTCAATTCGAGTTCCACTGTCCCGCTGTTCCGGGACACTTGGGCCACGACATTCAAAGACCCGTCACGATACGCCTCATCCAAATCGGGAGTGATAAAAATATCCTTCAGATGTAACGGATTCCGGGCATACAACCAAGCTCCCCGGGCAATACCGGATAAACGCCAAAAGTCCTGATCTTCAAGATAACTCCCGTCACACCAACGATATACCTGCATCGCGATCAGGTTCTTTCCCGGCCGTACATAACCGGTTATATCGAATTCGGCTGCCAGCTTACTATCTTCGCTATAACCGACAAATTTTCCATTCACCCATACATATAAGTTCGAAGTGGCAGAGCCTACATGCAGAAACACCTGCTGTCCTTTCCATGAAGCAGGAATTTCAACGGTTTTTCGATAAGAGCCCACATGATTATTCACCGTTTCTATTTTCGGAGGATCAGGTGTAAACTGATTCGACCAGGCATAACCCGAATTACGGTATAAGGGATCTCCGTATCCATTCATTTCCCAGATTCCGGGCACCGGGAAGTCCACCCAATATTGATCCTCGAAATCCAACCGATAAAAGTTTACAGGCCGTTCGGTTTGATCCTTTACCCAGTTAAACTTCCACATCCCGTTCAACGATAGAAAATTGGATGATTCTTCTCTTACTCCTTGCTCAGCCATTTCCCTGGAAGGATAAGCAAAATAATCCGCCCTTGCCGGTGCACGGTTGATCGCATTCAACTCCGGATCGAGCCATTCCTTCTTTTGAGCAAACGTTGTCATAGAAAGGCATAAGCCTAGACACAATAACAGTTTTTTCATAAATTATAATATTAAATGCCAATTTATTCTGCTCAAAAATAGTCAATATTACACCTATCGAGGTAGAAAAAGAATTAAAAAAGGAAGAAAAATATACGAATAGTCTGAAAGTGGTTGTATGAAACCCTCATTCCAGCGTCATTTTCTCTGGTATACAAATGTACATGAGGGTTTCATAACATGCTTGTCATTCATTATTGCCGATCTGCATTTTCGTTAGGAATACACGACTCGGGTTTTTATACAAATGTTTGGCAAAACCTTTACGGCCACTTTCTGTCACAAATCCACACGTAGCATTATTCGCCATAGTCAACTTATCTACTCCGTCCGATATCACCAGCCCGGATAACTCTTTTTCCGTTATCAACATAAAGTTCAAAGTTATTCCTCCCATAAACTTCGTTGTATTCATTTCAGAAGCTTTATAATCGGTATATCCCAGCCCGTGCATAATATCTTCTGTCTCTGATGCTGCCGGATTCAAACAATAATATTTAGAATCGTTGTCAACATACAATATGACATCGATCTCACTCAAATGAGCTTTATAATCGGCCATATCATAAACCACATCTTCTGTCGGATTATACAGCCATGCCACGTTCTTTCCAGTCATTGTTATGCCATGGCGGTTATTGATGTACCTGATCATCTCAAATTTCTGATCCAACACTTTTGTGGTTCCGTCATTCCGGGTAACTTTCAGTTTTATGCCCAGACTTTTACCACGCAGCGATTCGTCATCCGGCATAATCAACGGATATTTCACCAATACGGTAGATATCTCCCGGGAAAAATAGCCTTCACTATCCAAGGATAATGCTTTATCTTCATCCACCATAGCAAAAGTAACGTCTTCCACGACAGGCCGGATTCCATCTTCCGAGGTAATCTCGATCCGGCTCAATTCTCCTTTACTGGTTGAAGCGACAAACTGAAATACAACTGTTTCTCCCGGTTCGGCTTTAATAGGATTATTGGTTTCTATGACGGTAAGGTTCAGCTCCCCATTGGATTCCAATACATCATCCATAGAACAGCTTCCCCATAAAAACAAAACCGGTAACAATAATAAATATATCTTTTTCATAATTCTATACTTTAATCGATTAAAGTGGTTTTTGTTCTACACTGGTATTATGCTCAAACTCAGCACGCGGTATCGGGAAACAAAGCTGATCGTCTTTTTCATAATTATCGTTCCAGGTTTTCAACAGCCGTTTGCCTCCGACTCTCATCCGCACGGCAAGATAGTACAAGGCTCCATTCTCCATACCGATTTCCCGGAGATTTTCATTGAAGATTTCATTCATCAGACTTTCCCGGTCCGGATAATCCGATGCTTTCAACGGCGTAGCTCCTGCCCGGTTACGGACAATATTCAGGACATCCACCACGTCTTTCACAGGACTGTCGGTCCGTAACATCGCTTCCGCCTTGATCAGGTACATCTGAGCTACACGCATATAATACATCGGACAGTCGCCGGTGGATACATAATGCTTCTTCCAGATTTGTCTTTTATATTTTTCCCCGTTCAGATTAGTAAATTCCAGAGAATCGAAAGTCACTTCATACCGGGGATCCTCTTCCGGAAAAACCGCAAGATACGCACTCGACGGTTGATAAGTCCCGCCACCGAACATTTTAAACAAACTCCCCACATTATCATCCATCGCAGGAGGATTCTTCATGAAACGGGTAAACAATAACTCTTTCGAGTCATATCCATGCTGAAAAATATCAGCATAAGTATCCTCCATTCCAAACTCCGCACTACCGATCACTTCATTTGCCAAACGGATGGCTTCGCTATAATCGCCATCAGCCCCCCGGTTCATCAGTAAGTCGGCTTTAAAAGCTTTCGCGAAAGTAGCACACACACGGTACCTGGAATAAAATGCCGGAGCATATTTTATGGCATAGTCCAAATCTTCAAAAATCTTTTCATAAGATTCTTTGACTGTAGCTCTTGCCTGATTGTTGTTGGAAAGCGAAGAAGGTTCCAGGCGTATAATCGTCCCTAACCGGCTGTCGAGATCCCAGAAATATCCGTATTTCCGTAACAAAAAAGCATGCGCGAAGCCCCTCAGGAAACGGGCTTCGGCCAACATTTCCGTCTTACGGTTCGGCCCGAAAGCACTTTCCGGTAAACGATCGGTATAATAGATGAAATTATTGGCCGAATTCACAATCTTATAACCACTCTTCCAGGGATTCTCCGCATCAGAATTATCATCCAATACCTGCAAACGGGGTAATTGTTCCCCTTCCGTTTTTGAACGATAAAAAGCTGTAGGATCTAACAATCCTGTACGGAATTCATTATCACAAATGTAATAGGCACTCCATGTTCCCCATCCCTCCAGGTAGGAGTATACCCCATTCAAAGCGACCTTTGCCGAAGATTCATTGGTAATCGCATTATCTCCCACCAAATCATGAGGCGGAATTTCATTATCGAACATACTGTCACAACTTCCTAATGTCAGCAGCAAAAGTATCAACGACAAACTGCTATATATCTTATTCATAATCATGCTTATTTAATAGTTACTTTTACTCCGAAATTAAATGTTCGCGTTGTCGGATACATATCGTTATCGACAGAAGCGCCTTCGATCGCATCCGTACTGAAAGACTCCGGAGAAGGACCCGGATAAGAAGTAAAGGTATACACATTATTTGCAGAGGCAAATATGCTGACATTACCGAAAATCCTGGTTTTATCCACCCAGTGCCGCGGCAGGCTGTATTCAAGATTTATATTCTGTATTTTCACATAAGAAGCATCGTATACCGCATTATCTCCAAAGTCATTATAATAAAAATTATACCTGATGCTCGGATATTTATTCGAAGGATTCTCGGGTGTCCACCTTTTCAACGCTGTGCTCTGTGTATTTTGATTCTCCGCCATATTGAACATATTGGCTTCTCCCATCCAGATTTTCTGCGCACCATGGCTAAATGTTCCCTGAACACTTAATTTCAATCCTTTCCAGGACAAACGGGTAGCAAATCCTCCCTCAAAATCGGGCCGGGAACAACCGATCACCGTTTTATCTTCAGTGGAACCGGAGACTTTATTTACATACCCATCTCCAGACAAATCTACATATTTCAAATCGCCGGGCATCGTTTTCCGTCCGTAAGCCTCCTGGTAAGGTTGATCCGGATTCAAAGCCTCATAACGGTTCACTTCCTCCTGTGTCTGAAAAATACCATCTGTCTTATACCCGTAGATCAAACCCAAGCTCTTGCCTTCCTGAATCACTGTATTTCCCAGATAACTGCTCCCAGGATAAGAAACATATTCGGCATCGATATCCGTAATTTTATTTTTATTCTTCCCGATATTAAAGCCAACGAACCAATTCCAATCCTTATTATCAATAATATTAGCTTTTATTTCAAATTCGATACCTTTATTCTCGATATTGGCAAAATTAATCTGTGTAGTCTCCAGGCCTGTACTCAACGCCATAGTATAAGCATACAACAAACCATCCGTTTTCTTTTTATAAAAACCTAAAGTTCCGGAAATCCGCTGGTTGGGTAAGAATCCAAAATCAAGTGCCAGATCGACCTGTTCGGTAGCTTCCCATTTCAAACGGTCATTCCCGATTTGTGAAGGCCGGGTGGCAGGCTGATTCTCATAGTCCGCATTTTCATAAAGTGTTCTCCAGCCATACTCACCGACATAAGCATTTCCGGTTTTACCCCATCCTCCTCTCAGTTTCAGGAAAGTGAAAATATTCGATTCCCGCAGAAAATCTTCTTCCGACACAATCCAGGCCGCAGCCACTGACGGGAATTTACCCCAACGATATTTAGGGGCAAACCGGGAAGAACCATCGGCACGGAAAGTACCTGTCAACAAGTAACGGTTCATAAACTTATACTCGGCACGGGCAATATAAGAAAACATCACCGAACCGACAGCTGAACCACCTTTCCCTCCATAATCCACCAAATCACTGCCTTGCCAGATTCCATTCTGTACCTCATCGTCCGGGAAATCCCGTAACTTAAAATAGGTATTATTCTGCCGGTCCTTATTATATACGATGGCCCCTAAAGCGTTCAGGCTGTGTTTCTCATTAAAAGTCTTGTTGTAAGTCAACCGGCCTTCGAACTCCATGGTTTGCCCGGCAGAATATGCCCAGCGTCCGACACCTTTCTGATCTCCCCAATAACCACTACCCTCTTGGGTATTGCTGGAAGCATAAGAACTCTCTTCTCCTTTCCGGCGTTGATACGTATACTGGGTCAAAAGTTTCAATTCCGGCAGAATCTGAAATTCAAGGTTCCCCGTCAATCTGAAATTATCCTGACTATAAGTCGTCGTATTTTCCGTCATCTCAATAATCGGATTCTTAACATAATACACCTTCCCTCCGGAAATATAAGGATGCAAATACAAGGACCCATCTTCATTATAAGCCGGTATATCCGGTCGTGCTGCAGCTGCTGTTGACAAAGAAGCGCCGTTCACATGCCGGTCAGAAGTAGTACCGGAGAATTTTGCATTCGCTTTTATCCATTTATTGATATCGGCATCAAAACCCAACGTATAAGTATATCTCTGAAAATCAGCAGCTTTTACCATTCCTTCTTCGTTAGCATATCCAAAAGAAGCATAATATCCGAAATCCTGGCTTCCACCCCGGATGGAGAGCCGATGTTGCTGAGTAGAGCCATTACGCATGATATGTTTCATCCAGGGAGTATCTTCTTCACCGAAATATCCGGGAGCCGTGACCTTCTGATACATCGGATACAGATTTACATCCTCAAACCCATCGGCTTTAGCGGAATTTGTGATCGCCTCCAAAAACAACATCTTGTACTCGTCAGCATTCAGCGTATTTACATCCGATACCAGACGGGTAGCACTGTAATCATAACTATAATTAATAATCGGTTTCTGATTTCTTTGTCCGGCTTTCATCGTAATCATAATGACTCCGGCAGCTCCCCGGGACCCATATATCGCTGCTGAAGAAGCCCCCTTCAAAATATCGATACTCTGTACATCATCGGGATTCAATTCATTAATATCGAAATCCGAAGGCATAGGCACATTGTCCACGACAATCAACGGAGCCAAAGCTCCTGTCAGGGAAGGTACACCCCGAATTTCCAGCCGGGCAGCGCTACCCGGCGAACCGTCGCCATTCAGGATACTCAAACCGGCCACCTGTCCCTGCATCATATGGGCAATATTCGTTGCAGTAGACTCCTCGATAATTTTAGAGTCAAAACGGGCTACTGCTCCGGTCAAATCTTTTTTCGTAGCCGTACCGTAACCGATCACCACCACCTCATCCAGATCGCTTTGATCATATTCCATAACTATATTGAACTCCCCGTTCCCCTGAACAGTTAATTCTTTATTTTTCATTCCGACATAAGAAAATTGTAACACCATTCCCGCTTTCGGAATATTTAAGGAAAAATTCCCATCGACATCGGAGGCGGTACCTATCGTCGTGCCTTTCAATACGATAGTTACTCCCGGTAAAGGCATCCCTTCCTTATCAGTCACCTTGCCTTTTACCGTTACTTCTTCGACATGCTGCGGTGTTGCTGGCTGTTTTACCAGTATAATATAATCGTCCATGAATTTATACGACATCCCCTGGCCTTGCAACACTTGTTTCAATATCTCTTCCAGTTCTACATCGGTAAAATTTGCTTTTACTTTCTTACTCAAAGTCAACTGATCGTCATTATACACGACCGCCTTATTTGTCTGACGCTGGATTTCTTTAAATACCTCTTTTAGTCCGGTTTCACCCAACCGCATAGTCAACCGTTGCTGTGCCCAAACCTCTGCCGAGACTGAAGTCGCAAAAAAGACACACATCAAAAAGGGTAATTTCATCACCCAAAATAATTTACGCGGCTTGTTTTTTGGCAGAGCAAGCCACCAATTCGCACTTTTTTTCATAAATTTGTAAATTAATTATTAAATTTATTTCCCCAAGGGGAAGATTTGTCGGTGCGCGCTTCCAACACGCACCGATTTTTTTATTTTCTATTTACTACAATAGTCCTCTCGTTCAAAACAAATTGAACATTCGTAATCTCTTCTATAATATTCAAAACATAACGTATATCATTATATTTCTTAAAAGCACCGGAATATTTCAAAGTTTTCAGTTCTTCAGCAACAAAAAAGAAATCCACATCGTACCAACGGCCCAGCCTGCGAGTGAGTTCTTCCAAAGGCATCGAATCAAAATTCAGGATTCCATCTTTCCAGTCGACATACTGCGACACATCTACCTTTCTAACCGTTCCCCGCCGGGTAGTCGTCTGATAAACATATTGTTCATCAGGTTGTAAGATCTGTTGCCGATGGTCCGTCTGCACCCCGACCTTTCCATGCACTAAAGTTACTGCCGCCTCCATCTCCTCCGGATAAGCCATCACATTAAATCCGGTTCCCAATACGGTCACGCTCATTCCCGATGTCTCCACCAGAAAAGGATGTACTGTATCGGCAGCTACTTCAAAATAAGCTTCTCCCTCCAGAAAAACCTTTCGTTGTCCGCCTGTAAATGCTACCGGATATTTCAATTTCGAAGCCGAATTCAACCACACTTTCGTACCATCGGATAATACCAGCTTATATTCTCCACTCCGCGGAATAGTAATCGTATTGAAAAGCATTTCCTCCTGCTGCATATCCCCGGCCTTTTGTTCATATGTCAGTTCCCCTTTTCTCTTTCGGATCAATGTCCCATCTTTCCAAAGCGAATCCCTGCACCATTCCTCCAGGTTCACCTGTTCGCCACTAGCCAATGTCAACACGGCCTTATACGATCCAGGCAGGACAGCCGGCTGTTGCGCCATCGGCGACATTTCACTACTCCGATCTTCCCACGGCCTTTCGATCAGTCCTATAGCGATCCCGATCGTAAAAACCGCAACAGCGCCATACCGCCAAAAATAATTTCCGGACAAAAGGAAACGCCGTTTATTTCCGGACAATTTCTTTTTCAGTTTTTCCATATCCTCCCGGACACGTTCCGGATTCCGGAATACATTCTCTCCCTCACCTCTTTTCAAACGCTCACGTATCCGGCAATATCTCATATAGTGGCGTTCATCCTCCGCCAACCACACATTAAGTCTCCCCTTTTCCTCCGGCGTAATTGTTTCTGACAATTCAGCCGTAATCAAGCGTGCTATCTCATAATACGCAGACAAATCTTTCATCGCTTATCAAATTTGTATATAAAACACACAGCTGATAAAAAAGATGAATGAAAAATAATTTTTTTTGAAAAAAAATGGTTTATCCTTGTACCTCAAACCAGGCAAGTAATAACAATAACGATCCTGTCAATTCTTTCCGCAGGATATTCAAAGCATTGTATTTCAGGGTTTTTACGGAATTAACCGAAATTCCTAACTGATCGGCGATCTCCTGATTTTTATCTCCTTTTACAACCAAACGCATAATCCGGGCAGATTGTGCCGGAAGACGATCGATAGCCGAATAAAGCGCTTCAATAGCTTCCTCTTCAATCACCATCAAATCGAAATCGGCATCTGTTTCTTCCGAAAACCTCCCGGCCAGATCCACCTCTTTCCGATGGTCCCGGATATAGTTCAGGCACTGATTTCTGATAGTAATATATAAAAAAGATTTCACAGCTGCAAAATCTCTGAAATCTTCCCGTTTATTCCACCATTTGATAAAAGCATCCTGAGCAACATCCTTACTCAACATTTCATTATTAAGGTAATGGTTGGCAATATTACACAATCCCGGATACAGACTCACAAACAAACGTTCGAAAGCCTTCATGTCACCGGAACGCATTTTCCGAAAATCCTCAGCCTGTTTTTCTAGCATCTTACCTTAATTAACCTAAACAAAAATATTGAAAATAAGAAAACAAAAAAAATATACCCTGAAAATCACGAAAAATTTAGGAAAAAAACTTCCCCGAAAGTTAAATGAAAAACTTTCGGGGTTCAGTAGACAGATTAAATAAAATAGATATCTATTCAAATAATAAAAACTTTCGTCTCCACGACGAGTTTATTCCATATAACTGGAATTATCCCAGCAATGTGTACAGAGCTGTTCTTTAGGTAAACCGATCGCTTTCACGAGATCGTCCAAGCGCTGGAATTGCAGAGAATCCAACTGGAGATGCTGGCACATCACCCTCACCATCTCCTTATATTTCTCTGAATCCGGATCCGAGTAAGGTTTCAGTATTTCGTCCGTCAGTTCGGAAGTTCCTTCCAGGTCGCGGATGACACGGCGGGCAAATAAGTCAAAGGTCGAACGGGAAGTGGAGAAATTAAGAAAACAACAGGGGTAGATCAAAGGAGGACAGGCGATCCGGATATGTACCTCTTTCACTCCGCATTCACGCAATTTCACGACATTGTCTTTCAACTGGGTACCCCGAACGATAGAATCGTCCAAAAAAACGATCCGGGCATCCCGCGTAAACGCCTCGTTCGGTAACAACTTCATTTTAGCGACCAAATCACGCATATTTTGATTTTGCGGCATAAAACTCCGCGGCCAGGTCGGTGTATATTTCACAAAAGGTCTTTTATAAGGAATCCCCTTCTCGTTGGAATATCCGATAGCATGTCCCACACCCGAGTCCGGAATTCCGGCAGCAAAATCAGGAGTCAATTCATCACGTTTCGCCATAGCAGCCCCACAACGGTAACGGGCATCTTCTACATTGATCCCTTCGTAATAAGCAGAAGGATAGCCATAATAAACCCACAAAAAAGAACATATCTGTTTCCTGCAACCGGCAGCAATAATCGGTGTAATCCCGTCTTTCGAAACCCGTATCGCTTCATGCGGTCCCAGATCACGGACTATATTATAGCCTAAATTGGTAAACGAAGAGCTTTCACTGGCCACAACATAACCGAATTCATTCTTACCGATAATGATGGGAGTACGGCCGAACTTATCACGGGCAGCATAAATACAACTGTCTGTCAGAATTAAAAAAGAACAAGACCCCTTGACCATACGGTAAACGTTCTCTATACCTTCCTTGAATGTCTCTCCTTTGTTGATCAGAATACTGACTACTTCGGTCGGGTTGATGGCCGACCCGGACATTTCGGCAAAGTGAATCTTTTCCTTCAACAACTGAGCGGATATCTCTTCCAGATTATCGATTCGCCCTACCGTCACTATGGCAAAACGCCCCAAATGCGAAGTTACCGTTATCGGCTGCGACTCCATATCACTGATCACCCCGATCCCCAGGTAAGAACCAATGAAACGTCCCAATTCCGGCTCGAATTTATTCCGGAAATAAGCACTTTCTATACTGTGAATCGACCGGACAAAATCCTCTCCGTTATAAAAAGCCATACCGGCTTTCTTCGTTCCCAGATGTGAATGGTAATCGGTGCCGTAGAAAACATCGGCAACGCACTCTTTGCGTGATACGCAACCAAAAAATCCGCTCATATAATTGTAGTCATTGATTTAAGGCTACAAAATTACAAAAAAAGTAAAAAGTAGAAAGCAGAAAGCGTTCAAATTCTCCCCGCAAGAGCAGGTTCTTATAAAGCAAGTTATCCGGTAAGAAAATAAAAAGCAAGATCTGTTTTCAAAATTCCAAAATAATACTTACATTTGCAACGAAAATCACATCTATATGCGTAAAAAGCCGATCTACTAAGCACAGAAGGAGTGCCTGGAGATTTTTTTGCCTGTATCGGGTGTATTCAAAAAAAGAGTTATGAAACGACGAACGTAACATCTTTGGATGTTAAACATTTGAAAAACAACATTTTAATTCGGATTATCCGCTAAAGAGGGTAAAGTATGTCCGAACAGTTCTTTGACATGTTGTGTTTTTCAAAATAAAATGTTTAACTATAAAATCCAAAATGTTATGAATTCAAAAAGTCGTTATGAATTAGCCGCTTCGGTATGTCGCGGAAAAGTATGGCTCGACAATACAGCCCTGGCAGCCATTAGCCGAATGTACCGGAAACGAATAGAAAATGCAACCTCTAAACTGGAAGCGACCGTCGAACAAGGACGCTACGCTTCATTCAGAATCGATCAGGCGCTCGATCACCCTAAAGCCTCCCGTCTTGTTTTACAACAAATGATTGCTTCATTGGAAGAGGTCATCGGTCAATTATTTATTTTTGAAGCAGGTAGCCGCATCAATACGAACCGTTATACCTGTCTTATCTCACAATTCCGGGAAAAACAGGCTTTAGCCAAGCGCGCACTTGAGCATTCAGATAAAAACAATACCCCGGAAGTGTTTGTTTAGCAAACTTTTCATTATTTTTGTAGGGTCTCTTCGGGGACTTACATATTTCGATGAAAGTGTTTCGCTTTTATCCTGTGCTGAAAATCTGGTAAATTTAAAGTAAACAAGGAGAAGCAATACAAAACACTCATCACTTGCACGTTATTGCGTCAAATCACGTAATACTGTCAAGTGTGGGGTATTGTTTATTTGTTTACAGGTTTACCAGAACCTTCAGCACAATAAACCGATAACTCCACACTTTCTTTATATTAACGAATCACTATCCCGGAGTTAGATAGTAGCTCAAACATCATGAAAAAAATTTTATTCCATTTATTTCTGCTGGCCTCATTATTTATGGCAGCTTGCCATGACGATAACGGAGGTCCCTCTTCTATTGTCATCGACAAAGATCAGCAAAACCAGACAGCTTACGCCGACGATACAGAAAAAACCATCCGGTTCGAAGCGACAGAAGCCTGGCATACCGAAGTCGACTACACAGCAACAAAAGCAACGGAAACCGTAGAAAAATGGGTAAGTCTCGATCCAGCCAGTGGCGAAGCAGGCGAAATCACCATTAAACTCGCCTTATCCACCAATTACACCGGTACTGACCGAAAAGCGACGATCCACATCATTTGCGGAGGTACGACGATCACGGTCATCATCGAACAAAAAGGAGAAACTGAAAACGGAGAGGTGCCGGATGAAGATTCTCCGGCCGATGGAGTACGTAAAATCTCTGAAATCATTACTTCCACCGACGGCGAACCGAATCACATCGTATTTACCTACGATGAACAAGGACGTGTACAAGAATACTCACTGTATAAAGAAATCTCCGGTCAGAAAAAAACAGAATACGTGACGACTCTGACTTACTCAGAAGACCGGATCGTCAAGAAAACCCAAGCTTACAACGACAGTTATACGACAGGAACAACAACCTATTCGCTATCCGAAGGCCGTATCGGCAAAGCAAGGGCGGAAACCGACAATTTCGATTGTGACACCTGGTACTACGACTCAGAAGGCAATATGACCAAATATATCGAAAGATATACGATTACGATGGGAAGTGTCGGTCAGGAAGGAAATACAGGAGCAACCGTCGAAGTTCTCGATTCGACTGTCACCACTTATATCTGGCAAAACGGAGTGGTGAAAACCATGCATTACTATCCGGAAGACAATGTTTCCAACGATATCATCACCTCGGAATTCGAATATTACGACCTGGATGAAATCCGGCCATTACCATCGGTAATAAAACTACAATATTACCCGGAAGAACTGGCGGGTGAAGATCTGACTTTATTTGGTTATAACGGTAATGTTCCTGCCCGGTTCATAAAAAAAGTAACTACTTCGGGAGACCGGTGGAATAAAGACAATGGCACGACTACTTATCGCTATGTAACCGATTCTAAAGGATATGTGGTCCAAATCTACAGCAAATGGGAGTCCGCGCAGGGCAAGACCGATGCAGAAGAAAAACTGGAATGTGAAATCATTTATGAATAATTCTACGGCAATGAAACATTACTTATCCTTATTCACCCTCTGTCTGAGTATTATTTTCCTATCCTGCAACGATGATAATTCTTCGGACAGCATCAGCATTTCAAAAGATCAGCTGAACCAAAGTGCCTATGCAAACGCCTCGGAAAGAGGCATTACTTTCACTGCACAAGAAGCCTGGAAGACTGAAATAAATTACAATTCGGCTACGAAGGCTACAGATACTTCGAACTGGATCACCCTCGACCCACCCAGTGGTGAAGCCGGAACAGTAACCGTAAAGATTCTCTTATCTCCCAATTATACAGGAACCGGCCGTAAGGCTACGATCCGGATTATCTGTGGTGGTAGTAGTATTACGGTAACGATCGAACAAAAAGGTCAAACCGAAGAAGGAAATACGCCTATCGATCCGGAACGCCCTGATCAGTACAAGAAGTTGGTCAGTAAAATAGAGATAACCAACACACATTACGGTTCTTCCGGTAATCTGACCCATAAATCGGAACGCCTTTTCACTTACGATGAACTCAACCGGATTTCCACCTATGAGGAATACGATTATACGGACAATAAACGTATGCTGGACTGGAGTGATTCCTACAGTTATTCCGGCAATACGATCACTTGTCTGGAAAAAGTCGAAGATCAGAATCAGATATTCGAATATAAAACCATATATAAACTGGACGAAGAACAAAACGTAAAAACATGGACCTGTGAATATAACGAAATCGGAAAACCGGAAATCGATCAGGGTGAACTGTCTTATGAAAACGGATACTTTTCAAGCTCAAGAACTGAAGTCAGCAATTCCGGACCAACGACAGACCAGGCTATTTGGGTAGACGGTAATCTGGTAAAAGCAGGAGAAACCGATGAGCCACGTGCCACAACGAACATAGAATACAGCCATATCCCCAATAATAGTAACGTCGATTTCAATTACCTGTTATCCCAGACCGAATGGTTGGATTGCCTGGCATTCGAGGAATCAGGCATAAAAGCCTTCGGCTGTTTCGGAAAACGGAGTGCTTACCTGATGAGCAAAGAAAAAGACGGGTACAACAATGACGAACATGTCTTCGAATACCGGACAGACAACGAAGGCTATATCCGGGAAATCACCGTTACAACTTACGATGGCCAACACCAGGTAAGCAGTAAACGTATTCACACCATCAGCTACATCGACGCAAACTGATTCTATCGTTTCATCGATCGGAATCATTCCCCTATCTTCCCGCTGAAAGCCGATTCGCTTCATATAGAGAAGATAGGGTTTCTTTATTTCGCCATAACAACCGGGGAAGCGTCTGATATGATTCACTTTGACCGGCGATCAAACGGCTTTTACATCATAAAGTCAACTTTGTTAGCGCCGGACATTCTTTATTTAAAGTTTATTTTATAATTTTGCAGCTTGTTATAAAAAAGTGTGCTAGTCATGAAACGGATTGATTTTCAACCGGTATTATTCGATACCCTAAAAAATTATTCGAAAGAAAAATTCTTTACCGACCTGATGGCCGGAATTATTGTCGGAATCGTTGCTCTTCCATTAGCCATCGCTTTCGGTATTGCTTCGGGGGTAAGTCCCGAACAAGGTCTGATCACAGCCATAATCGCAGGATTTATCGTTTCCTTCCTGGGAGGGAGTAACGTACAGATCGGAGGACCGACTGGGGCCTTTATCGTTATCGTTTATGGTATTATTCAACAATTCGGTATCGAGGGTCTGGCGATCGCTACCGTTATGGCCGGAATCATGTTGGTCTTGATGGGAGTATTTAAACTAGGCACAATCATCCGCTTTATCCCTTATCCGATCGTCGTCGGATTTACCAGTGGTATTGCACTTACCATTTTCACGACTCAGATCAAAGATCTGTTCGGATTAACCATGGACAAAGTGCCCGCCGATTTTATCTCCAAATGGATTGCTTATTTCCACAGTTTCGACACAACGAACTGGATTGCACTAGGGGTAGGAATCGGAAGTATCCTGCTCATTATCGTCACTCCCCGGTTTTCTAAAAAAATACCGGGTTCGTTGATCGCCATCATTGTCATGACCGTTATCAGTTATCTGTTACGCCATCACCTGAATATCACCGGCCTGGAAACCATCGGCGACCGTTTTGAGATCAATGCCAGCCTGCCGACTCCCAACGGCTTAGCGTTTAATATCGAAACCATCAATCAGCTTCTGCCGGCAGCTTTCACCATCGCCATTCTGGGAGCCATCGAGTCTTTATTATCGGCCACCGTAGCAGATGGAGTCACCGGACATAAACACAATTCCAATACAGAGTTAATAGCCCAGGGAGCAGCCAATATCGTAGTTCCTTTCTTCGGAGGGATTCCAGCCACCGGAGCAATTGCCCGGACCATGACCAATATCAATAACGGCGGCAAAACTCCTGTAGCCGGTTTGATCCATGCCGTTGTATTATTATTGATACTCTTGTTCCTCGGCCCCTTGACCAAACATATTCCGATGGCTTGCCTGGCCGGCGTTTTGGTTATCGTTTCTTACAACATGAGCGAATGGCGTACATTCAAATCATTGATGAAAAACTCCAGATCGGATGTCGCTGTATTATTGACTACTTTCTTATTGACCGTCATTTTCGATCTGACCATCGCCATAGAAATCGGTCTGTTACTGGCCCTGGTACTCTTTATGAAACGAATGAGCGAAGTAACGCATATCACGGTTGCCAAAGATCAGCTCGATCTGTCGAACGAGGGCGAAATCTACCATGAAGAAGAAAAACTGATCGTACCGCAAGGAGTCGAAGTATATGAAATCGACGGCCCGTTCTTTTTCGGTGTCGCCAATAAATTCGACGAATGTATGAAAACCATCGGCGACAAACCCCGCATTCGTATCATCCGGATGCGCAAAGTACCGTTTATGGATACGACAGGGCTGCACAACCTGGAAAGCCTTTACCGTTTATCTACGAAAGAAAAAATACAGGTCATCCTCTCCGGAGTAAACGAACAGGTTCGTGCAACTTTGGTCAAATCTTCCTTTGCCCGAACCATCGGCGAAGAAAATATTTGCAGTAACATTCACGAAGCATTGAAACGGGCGGAAGTATGTCTGAAAAGTTAAAGCGCTGACTTTTCAGACACCCCGGTCTGCATCAGAATCCGAAATCATCGAGTATTACCTCTTTTTTCTCTGCTTCCTGAAAAGGTTTAGCTTCCTGATGCACCGGATTCCCTTCAATATAGATGGCGCGGAACGGACGTACCGGGCAGACATATTCACATCCCCCGCATCCGACACAAATATCGGGATTCACGGAAGGGATCGTCAAGCCATTTTTATAAGGAATCATAGTCACGGCCTGAGTAGGACAATGTTCGGAGCAAGCCCCGCAACTGGTCTCGTCGGTATTGACGATACAATTTTCGCGGACAAAAACCACCCGTCCCATCTGCAGCTTATGCTTTTCCTCTTTGGTAAGCGGCAATAAAGCCCCGTTCGGACACACTTCAGAACATACCGTACAATCGAAGTTACAAAAACCATGACCGAAATCCATTTTCGGTTGCATCATCCCCCCTAAACCATAATCCATAAAGGCAGGTTTCGACACACGCGAAGGACATTTGGTGACACAAAGATGACAAGCCGTACAATGTTTCAATAAATGCTCTGCACTTTGAGAACCGGGAGGGCTCAACGGATGCTCTCTTTGCCAGGATTTATTGGCTTTAACGACAGCCTTTCCCTGAGCCAGCACTTTGTTGGGAAGAAGTAAAGACAAAGCCCCTACGGTAGCCACAAACTGCCGCTTAGAAGTATCCACCGGCTTTTCCGGCGTCTTCCGCCCTTTCTTCCACCCCAATCCGTATTTTATACTATGCTTATGGCAAACCGACAGACAATTATAGCAGTCCACACAACGGCTCTGATCTACCTTTTTGGCCTTGCTATCGATACATCCCGCCTTACATTGCCGCTCACAAAGCCCACATGAAACACAGGCATCGGCCTCTATCCGTATCCGCCCAAAAGAATAACGCGATAAGAAACCCAATAATGTTCCTACCGGACAGACAGTATTACACCAGGTACGGCCATACTTCCAGGCCAACCAGCCAATCCCGCAGAAAGTCAGGAGCCCGATGAAAAGAGAGGCCATACTCAATACATAAATATCGGTATGATAAAATGTATAATTACCGAAACTATTGAATACCCAGGCCAGCAAATTATTTACAGCCAAATAAACAGGCCGGAAAACATTTACCCCCATCCGTCCAAATGCACTATATGGATCGAGCAGGCTTAACAAAACGGTAGCACCGAGTAAAAAAGCCAACACCACTATTCCCAACACCCCATAACGCAAAACGCGTTTTTCACGGGTATAACGATAATGCTTTTTACGATTTATTCTCTTCGCTATCCAAGCTACGACATCCTGAAAAATACCCATCGGGCAAATCACCGAACAATAAATACGCCCGAATAATAGTGTCGCCACCAGCAGGATCAATACAATTCCGAAACTCCCCGCCAATAAGGCCGGGACAAACTGTATCCGTGCCAGATTAGGCCATCCTGTAGTTAAACCGGCAAAATCCAGGAAATAAAAGGTAATCACGGCCCCCATGACTACCGCAAACAAAACACGTAATTTTTTTAGCATAACATCCCCCACCTTTAGCCTTTTGCCTTTAGCCTTTTGCTTTTAGCCTTTAGCTTTTTGCTTTTAGCCTTTAGCTTTTAGCCTTTAGCTTTTAGCCTTTAGCTTTTAGCCTTTAGCTTTTTGCTTTTAGCCTTTAGCTTTTTGCTTTTAGCTTTTTTACCTTTTTTTCAAATCTTAATCCTCTTCACTTTCAAGCGATTGATGTCCATCGTACCGATTTTAAGCTCCTCTCCTTTAGCCAAATGTCCAACCACCTCCAGAGGCATCTTTTCCACCTGATTGAAAAACTTAGTAGCTGCCGTATCTACAGCGACAATATCCGGCGACATAAACAACCCCTTGGCCAGCACCACGTCGGCTTCTGATTTTCCGCGCGGTCCATTGGTTTTCATCAGACGGTAAGCATCCACGACATTCAATACCGCCGGCTTACTGATTGTGCAAATATCAGCGATACATTGCTGCAAATCATTGCGATGGAAAAATCCGCGATCCCAGACAATCCCCATATGATTTTTCATCGAAATGGTCATTTTAGCCCCACCGTGATTTTTCAAAATAGGAACATTGATCCACACATCACAATCCAAAATAGCCGAATGTATTTTAGCTGTTTTCAGGCTTTTGGCCTTAGGTAGTTCCACTTCCCGGTAATAAGATTCCTCATGTGCCGGCATCACCTTAGCACCGGCCGCTTTGGCAGCCTCTTCGATTCCGCTGTTTTTATAACATTTCCGCCAGTCATCGCAAGTATGATCGAACACAACCACCTCCTTTGCACCGGCATCGAAACATTGCTTAATAATTTCAGATACCAATTCAGGATTGGTATTTCCTGCCAATTCGGGCACTTTATCCCAACCGATATTCGGTTTGACAACCACTTTTTGTCCGGCTTTGACAAATTTCCCCATACCTCCGAATTCAGCGATTGCTTTCCGGAACATTTCTGCCGGTTCACCACCCATTACGGCGACCAAATCGCATCCCCCGGCCTGAGAAGTATTTTGTGCCATGATATCCATCACCCCATCCCACTTCATTGTCACAGCAGCCCCTGTCAAGGCTAGTGTCTTTAAAAATTCTCGACGATCCATAAAGTCTGTTTATAAAGTTCGTAAAGTTATAAGGCCCATCATACGCACGAACAACTCCTTAATCCGTCCGCCATGGAAAACGAAAACACATTTCATTATACAGGCAATAGTCGGCATTCCCATTGACAGCAAAAGTCTTCACTACAGCAGCCCCCGCACCGAGCAACAACTGTCGGGCATAATTCAAGGTTGTTCCGGTTTTTACCCGGTCCTCTACCAATAATATTTTTTTCCCTTTTACCTCGAACCGGATTTCCTCCAACAACCGGGGCCGGTCGTACAATTGTTTTTGATCGGCATCCCTTAAATGCAATTTCAGCAACTGCATATCCAGATTCAAACGCTGATTCAGCATCGCTGCCGGAATAATACCTCCATTCGCAACAGCAACAATCAAATCGAATCGTTCTTCGAAAGTAATCTCCAGAAAACGCTGTCTTACTTCCTCAAAAGTCTTAACATTCATATTTAGCCAACCCTTTCAGGATTACCCAGCCAAGCACCACTTGCAACAACATTCCCGGGAATCCGATTTTAAAATCTTGCAATGCAGCAGACAAATCCGAAGCGATCAACCATTCGGCTATACCACCGAGCACCTGATAGGCCACCACCACCGCAGCGACATGCAATAAAGAAACCCGTTGACTTCTGTCGGCTACAATAGCTCCCACCAAAGCCAGTAACGTAGATTTTACCAACAAAACAGGTAACATCCCTGCCGGCGGCATCCCGAATAAGAGGTGATTACACAAAGGTGACAATACAGCAGTCAGTATACCCACTTTCAAACCGAATTTATAAGAAGCGATCAAAGTAAAAAAATAGATCGGTAAAAATATTTTACCTCCATCCGGCATTAAATGGCACAATTGGGGAAGCAGCATATTTCCTCCGACAAAAAGGACCGCAAACAAATAGGTCCGGACATTCACAACAGAAAGATTTAACTGACGAAATTGAGATACGATCATCATCTTAGTGCATATTTAAAATTTAACCACTTCAAATATATAAATTTTTCATAGTTTTGATCAATCGCTATACTTTTTTCCGATTGAAATTAAAAAAAACAATGCTTATCTTTGGAACATGAAAATTTTAGGAAATATCATTTGGTTACTATTCGGAGGAATCTTCGTCGCCGTCGAATATTTCATCGCCAGTATCGGATTATTTATCACAATCATCGGTATTCCCTTCGGGCTCCAGACAGTCAAACTCGGTATATTGGCATTATGGCCCTTCGGAAGCGAGATCGTACATAAACAATCGCCCCACGGATGCCTCTCTACCCTGATGAACATCATCTGGTTTTTTATAGGCGGAATCTGGATTTTCCTATCGCACATTTTTTGGGGAGTCCTGTTTTGCATCACGATTATCGGTATCCCATTCGGAATGCAACATTTCAAATTAGCCGGACTGGCACTCACTCCTTTCGGACACGATGTAAAATAAAACCTTTTATCTTACAAACAATATGCTGACTCCGATGACACAATAAATCAAAGATTCTGCCACATTCACCGCCAAAGCCACCTTAGGGTTTTGCATCAAGCGACGAGCTAACCGATCCGCCACAGCAGCTACCATTGAAAAAATCAGGAAAGCCTGAACCATAAAAACAAGCCCTAACAATAACATCTGAGGAATGGGATTTTCTATCCCTTTATCTATAAATTGCGGAAAAAAAGCCAGAAAAAACAAGATTACCTTAGGATTCAATATATTCATCAGTATCCCTTTCCGGTATAGTTTTCCACTGACAGCAGCGTCTCCCGACAACTCGAAATGATTCTCCCGACGGGCCAGAAAAGCTTTTACTCCAAGATACAACAAATAAGCAGCACCGGCAAACTTCAACATCGTAAAAGCTACAGGAGAACTCATCAGCAAAATCGAAACACCCAGACTGACAGCCGTTACATGAGCGATCAAGCCGGTACACAATCCGGCGGCAAAGACCATCCCGGCCTTTCGTCCCCGGGTGATACTCTGTGTAATCACAAAAAGTATATCCGGTCCCGGCATCAAAGTCAGCAGCACTGCCGCACTAATAAATCCCCAAAGGTTCATAACTATAAATCAGATTCTAATTATTTTCAGCTAAAATTAATGCTAATAATCAAAAAAAATTAATTTTGTGAGAATAATTTAATCAATAACCATTAAAATCCATCGATCATGATTTCACTGATTATCCTGGGTATTATTTTCCTGTATGCCATTATATCTTACAATACGCTGACCCGAAAAAGAAACAATGTCGACAACGCTTTCGGTTCGATCGATGTCATGCTGAAAAAAAGATTCGACCTTATTCCCAATTTAGTCGCTACTGTACAGCAATACGCGAAACACGAAGAAGAGACATTTACTAAAATCACAAATTTACGGACGAAGAGTTACGACTCCCTCACAGCTGAAGAAAAAGCAGATTTTGACAAAACATTCACTGCTGCTAAAAATAATTTCTTTATGGTAGCTGAAAACTATCCGGCCTTACGGTCTTCGGAAAATTTCATGCAACTTCAAAAAACACTGAACGAGACAGAAGAACAACTTTCGGCTTCCCGCCGGACCTATAATGCAGCTGTTACGGATTACAACAATTCGGTGATGACCTTTCCATCCAACATCATTGCCAACCTGTTCAGTTTTACCAAAAAAGAAGTATTCGCTATTCCGGAGGAGGAAAAAGTGAATCCGGATGTAAAAAAATTGTTCCGATCTTAATCCACAGTTATGGAACAAAACTTTCAGGATATTTATGAACAATTGCAATCCCGAATCCGACAAGCAGAAGACAAGAGACTGCAATTAAAAGCGAAAGGAACGAAAAACGGGCTGATAGCGGGGGGTATTACCCTTGTGGCAGGAGTTGTCGTCAGCCTGATTATCGGAGGGGGATGGCCGGGTATCCTTATAGCATGTATGCTCGGCTTGATCGTACTATTTTCTTGTATTCAGTCCAAGTCGGGAGAATTATGTGCTTATTATAAAGAAAATATCATCTCGTCCATTATTTCCTATCTTTGCCAGGAAGCAAGTTACCGGCCGGAAAGCGGAATCGCAGAATCGGTCTTTATGAACAGCCGGTTATTCAGCACCTCTCCCGACCGTTATCGCAGTGAAGATCTGATTTGCGGAAAAATCGATAAAACCAGTTTTATCTGTTCGGAAATTATAGCCGAAGAAAAACGGGTCACGACCGATTCCAAAGGCCGCAGGCAGGAACACTGGATAGATATTTTCAGAGGTTTCTTTTTTATAGCCGACTTCAACAAAAACTTTCAGGGCCAAACGGTTGTTTTCCGTAACTCCTGGTTCAAACTCAACCTGGGCAAACAGAGAGTAAAACTGGAAAATCCGAACTTTGAAAAGCAGTTCGACGTATTCTCTACAGATCAGGTAGAAGCCCGATACATCCTCACTCCTAATTTAATGGAAAGATTACTCGAACTCGATTCCAGGTTTCCGGGGAAAATAACGGTAAGTTTCAGGGATTCTTCTGTCATTATCGCCATTCCCGATCAAACGAATCATTTTGAAACCAACATTTGGGAATGCCAGTTGAATACGGATAAACTGAAACGGGAATTCGGGACCTTGGTCAATCTATTTCAAATTATTCATGATTTAAACCTGAATCTGCGTATTTGGACCAAAGATTAACTTTTTATTGATTTATGTTACTAAATATCATTTACTTATTAGCAGGGTTTATTATTTTAGTGTATGGAGCCAATTTGCTGGTCGACGGTGGTGCAGCACTGGCCCATCGGCTGAAAGTACCGAATATCGTTATCGGTCTGACGGTAGTAGCCTTCGGTACCTCGACTCCGGAACTTGTAGTGAATATCATTTCATCGATCGAAGGAAGTTCCGCGCTGGCATTAGGTAATGTTCTGGGAAGCAACATATTCAACATCATGGCAATCCTGGGAGTAACCGCCTTATTCGTCCCTATCGGAATCAAAAGATCCACAACATGGATTGAAATTCCGCTGGCTGTACTGGCAGCAGTTCTTATCCTGATATTGGCGAACGGTGAGCCGGCAGGTATCATCACCCGGGCAGAAGGATTTTGTTTACTTTGCTTTTTTGCCGTTTTTATCGCCTACACCTTATTTATTGCCAAACGGGGTGGTCAGGAAACCGAAGAAGTAAATATAAAACCCTACAGCCTGAAGAAATCCGTACTTTTTATTTTGTTAGGTCTAGCCGGCCTCGTCGGAGGAGGACGCTTATTGGTTGACGGAGCAGTCAGTCTGGCTCAGATGGCAGGTATTTCGGAACGAATCATCGGATTGACCATTATCTCTATCGGAACCTCCCTGCCGGAATTAGCCACTTCCTTGATCGCTGCCCGCAAGAAAAACGCAGATATAGCCATCGGAAATGTCGTGGGTTCGAATATCTTCAATACCTTCCTGATCCTGGGAGCTTCGGCCGGCATATCCCCTCTGAAGGTAACAACGGATAGTGTAACCGATTTATGGGTCAATATCGGAGTTTCCGTCCTGCTGTTTATTTTTGTTTTCACCGGCAAGGGAAGACAGATCAACCGCTGGGAGGGTGCCTTATTTTTAACCCTGTATATCACCTATCTGACTTTATTGATCGTATCATAAAAGACCGGCATGTTTTTTTATACCGTTATGAAAACCCCTATCGTATATCTCCTATTCATGATCGTTCTGTATCTGTCTTGCTCACCTCGTCCCCAAAGCCCGGCCGATATTCACACCGATCTCAGCAATAACAAGATATTACAATTATCCGAACTATTCGACAGGATCCGTTATATTCCTTTGGAAACTCCAGATACCGCTTTGATAGCCAACGTACAATCGGTCACTTATCATAACGGCCGTTATTATCTTATCGCCGAAAACACCCTTTATGTTTTCAACCGCCACGGGCAATACCTCTCCCAGCATAACAACCGGGGACGGGGAGCAAACGAATACAGCAGTATCTTCAAAGTAAAAAGTTCCATCGGTGATTCTGTGATCTATGTATCGGGCGATAACGGTAAAGGCCACATCGTCATGGCTTACGACAAGAACGGAAACTACCTGAAAACATTGATACAAAACCGATCCTTCAATATGGAATTTAACGTACTGGAAAATGGTATCATCATTTCGGATGGGCGAACCGTCTCCCTATATGACAAACAAGGGAAATTGGAAAACGAAATTCGGATCAGTCCTTTCGATTCTATCTCTTTCGGTACGAGCAATTATTTATCCGATTTCTCCAGCCAGGAGGTTATATTCAGTTGTCCCGGTAGTGACACCCTCTATTTTTTGGGTAAAAGCGGTATTACCCGTAAAATATCCCTGGATTACGGTCATAATCAAAGCCCGGAACAATTCAAAAAATCGCTTTCGAAACCGATCACCTTCCCTTATTTTCACAATTTCATTTCCTTAGGTAAAACCGTCCTGGACCTCATCGTTATCGGCCAGAAACAATACATGATTCAACTGGACTTAACCCATCGGACCGCCACGGTATGCGATACCCTCGTCAACGATATCGATCACACGATTCCCTACATTCCCCGGGAGATGGTACAAAATCAAGGTTTGATGGTTTTACCGGCCCCGGTTTTCTTTCATTTTATCCAACCGGAACAACTTGCAGCTATCCCCGCCCTTCGTAACCTGACCGAAGATGCTAATCCGGTAATCGTCGTTTTAAATCTAAAATCCTCCTCTTTATAAAACAATAGAAATATTTCTCGTCCTATCTTCACAGGCGAATCACAGAAATCATTAACTTTGTATCTGTGAGAAATAATTGTTTTAAAAAAAACACAAATTTTTTTGACAAAATTTATAAACATATGAAAAAGGGATACATTGTTTTAATCGTTATCGCTGTAGTTGTATTGAGTATTTTCTTTTGGTTTAAAGGAGCTTACAACGGCATGGTCAATATGCGCGAAGCCGTATCGGCCCAATGGTCGAATGTGGAAAACCAATATCAACGGCGCCTGGATCTGATCCCCAATCTGGTCAATACAGTGAAAGGGTATGCTTCACACGAAGAAAATACACTGACCGAAGTAGTCAATGCCCGGGCAAAAGCCACTCAGATGCAGCTGAATATCGACCAGCTCGACGAAGCGGCCCTAAAAAAATTAAGTAACATACAAGGGGAATTATCCTCCGCTTTATCCCGATTGATGGCTATTTCTGAAAATTATCCGGATCTGAAGGCTAACCAAAACTTTCTTGATTTGCAAGCCCAGCTCGAAGGAACGGAAAACCGGATAGCAGTAGAACGCCGGAAATTCAACGATGTCGCCCGCAGCTACAATGCTTTCATCCTGCAATTCCCCAGAAACCTGGTAGCCGGAATGTTCGGATTCACCTCCAAACCCTATTTTGAAGCCAATGCAGGAGCTGAAAATGCTCCTAAAGTAGAATTTTGAGCAATGAAACCATCCGATTTTTTCACCCCGGCTCAGAAGACCGCTATGGTTGCCGCCATCCGGCAAGCAGAAAAAGATACTTCCGGCGAAATCCGGATCCATTTCGAAAATCATTGCCGGAAGAATGTACTCGACCGTGCAGCCCAGGTCTTTGCCGACTTGAAAATGCATAAGACAGCCTTGCGGAACGGTGTACTGATTTACGTCGCATTAGAAGATAAACAATTGGCGATATTGGGAGATGCAGGGATCAATGCGAAAGTGCCGGACCATTTTTGGGATGACATAAAAAACAATATGATAGAAAAATTCAAATCAGGACAGATTTGCGAGGGAGTTTGCGAAGCTGTCCTGACTGCAGGACAGCAGCTAAAAGCTTTTTTTCCCTATCAGGCAGACGATGTCAACGAACTGTCGGACGATATCTCATTTAAAAATTAAACATGAAACGATCAGTCCTTATTTTCTTTATATGCATTACTTCCTTTTTACAGGCTCAGGATCTACCCGAACCGATGCGCCCCAAACGGATAGTCAATGATTTCACTCAGCTGTTCAGTCCACAGCAACAACAAGCATTGGAGCAAAAGTTGAGAAATTTTAACGACACTTCTTCCACCCAGATCGCAATAGTAACCGTACCCACCCTACAAGGCTACGCCCCCAGCGATTATGCCCAGCGTTTAGCTGAAAAATGGGGAGTCGGCCAAAAAGGAAAAGACAACGGAGTCTTACTTCTGATCAAGCCCAAGAGCAGGACAGAAAAAGGACAAGTAGCCATTGCCGTCGGATATGGATTGGAAGGAGTCATTCCGGATGCCATCGCTTCGAGAATCATCCGGAACGAAATTATACCTGAATTTCAACAAAACAATTATTACCGGGGAATTAACAAAGCGACAGATGTACTCATGCAGCTTGCCGGTGGGGAATTTACAGCCGAACAATATGCCCGCAAAAACGGAAATGGCAGTGCCGAAGTGATCATCATTCCTATCTTGATCCTATTTCTCCTGCCTCTGTTTTTCCGAAGAAAAAAAGGGTATACCACAGGTAGCCATGGAAGTGGAGGAATCCCTCCCATATTTTTCGGAGGTTTCGGCGGTGGCGGCAGCAATTTCGGTTCTTTCAGCGGAGGTAGCGGAAGCTTCGGAGGTTTCGGCGGAGGGAGTTTCGGCGGTGGCGGGGCCAGTGGAAGCTGGTAAAACGATAAATACAGATAATGCAAATACCGGACAGTACCATATGTTCACTCCTCAATCAAGGCGAGGAGAAAGGCATGGAATATTTGTTTACCAGATATTACAAGCCTTTGGTACTATGGGCGGCTTCTTTCCTGAACAACATTCCCCAGTCGGAAGATCTGGTACAGGACTTTTTTATCCGTTTATGGGAAAAAAGGACCCAAACCTCACTACAAGCAACCACCTTTAAATCTTTTCTTTACACTTCTGTACGCAATCTGGCATTCGACCGGATGGAAAAAAAAGATCCCCTGCGCCATGCTACCGATCTGAAGTCTTCCGACAAAGCCTGGGAAGAATACGATACCCTGGAAGAAGAAGTATTGGCCCGGGTCAAAAACGAAATCGATAAGCTTCCCGAAAGAAGCCGTCAAATCATGCAATGTATCTATTTACAAGGATTACATTATAAAGAAACTGCAGCTAAACTAGGCATTTCTATCGCTACGGTGAATACGCTTTTAGTCAACGCCCTCAAAAAAATTCGTCAGGCCTATCCCGATATAACCCAAAATATCATCCTGTTTTTGCTTTTATCCGACAAAAAAAGATAAAAAACCAAAAACACAAAAGATTAAATTCCAATTCATTATAATTATTTTTTCAACTATTTCAAAAAAAAGTTGTCTTTTCCATTCAATGAAAATTAATATTTTCCCGTACTATGGACAAATGCAACCGATATGCTAAATAAAGACAACATCGATCAATTACTTTTAAAGCATCTCTTACAGGAAAACGCCGTAGAGGAAGAACAGCTTCTGAAAGAATGGTTGGGACACGATCCTGAACATCAAAGGTACTTCGAAAGATTCCGTCGGCATCACATTCACCTTCAGGCTGCTATCCAATCCGGCCGTATTCAAGGTCAATATATTGAATTTGCATCCCGTCTGAAACGGCGTCATATCCGCCGTCTTTTTATCCGAGTTGCAGCCATCGCCCTGATTCTGCTCGGAGGCGGACTTTCCTTTTACCTGATCCATACCCCTTCACTGATTCCGACTTTAGCCGAAGTTCCGATTCATCCGGGTTCGTCAAAGGCGATTCTGCATCTTTCTTCCGGAACTGCGATTCCCGTAAACACCACTTCGCAGGAGTTAAAGGAAAAAGATGGAACACTAATCCGTATTTCCAATGAAGGAGTCTTGAATTACGCAGAATCAGCCAACATTTCGACTGCAAACCTGATAAACCGACTCGAAATCCCCAGAGGTGGAGAATTCAAAATCAAACTGGCAGACGGGACCGAAGTATGGTTGAATGCAGAGACAGAACTCCGATACCCAACGGTTTTCTCAAGCCTGGAAAGAAGAGTAAAACTTCAGGGAGAAGGCTATTTTAAAGTTGCTAAAAATGAAAAACAGCCTTTTATTGTCGAAGTCGGCGATATTGAAGTCAAAGTATATGGTACCCAATTCAATATCAGTACTCAAAATAAAGACAACATCGAAACCGTTCTGGTCAGCGGTAGCGTCAGTATCCGCCACCACGACCAGGAGACTCACCTAAACCCTTCCCAAAAGGCAGCCTATACCTCCTCCGGGAAACTAACGATTGAAGAAGTGGATGTTTTACCTTATATCACCTGGAAAGACGGAAATTTCATGTTCCAAAACGAGTCCTTGGAATCGGTCATGAATAAATTAGCCAGATGGTACGATCTGGACGTATTCTACCTCAACGAGCAAACTAAAAATATTCACCTGTCAGGTATGATGACCAGATATAAAGAGGTATCGGAACTTTTCCACTATTTTGAAAAAATTTCCACCGCCCGTTTCATCATCAAAGGCCGGACCGTGACGGTAAAATAAATGTTCGTTTATTCAAAATAAACAGCCGGGAATGTACCACCATTCCCAGCTGCAATCAGATAAAAAGACAGCGGACAAAGCTAACTGTAGGCTGTCGGATTGTTTTACCTTAAAATACAAATTTATGGAATGTAAACGAATCTTTGTCCTTTCAAACTTAAAAAGATTAAAAATTGTCAGGATTATGAAGTTATTCTCAATTTTTATGCTGGTATTCACCTTGGGAGGTTTTGCTTCCGGATACTCTCAAAAGCAAGTCGTCACTTTGAATTTAAAGCAATGTGACGTCAATACGCTATTACAGGAAATCTGGAAACAAACCGGGTTGCGGTTCGTTTATAACGAACAGGATGTCGCCCGACTAAAACGCTTTGACGTTAACGCCCAACAGAAGCAAGTAGACGAAATTTTAGACCATATCTTCAAAAACACGCCTTATCAGTGTGCTTATGAAAGCGACGTTATTTATATCACCCCTCGTCCGGTAGGCGATCTTCCTCAAGTCAAACAGGAAAGAGTGAAACTTTCCGGTAATATCAAAGACAAAAACGGAAATGTTTTACCGGGAGTAACGGTCTTCATCGGTAACTCGGACATTGGTACTTCTTCCGATATCAATGGTAACTATCAGCTTGCCATCCTCAAAGGTAATGCGGTGGAAATCGTCTATTCTTTTATCGGAATGAAAAAAGTCACCTATAACTTTCCGGCAACGGAAGATGTCCGTCATAATGTCGTCATGGAAGAAGATCAGGTTGAATTGCAAGACGTTGTAGTTATCGGTTACGGAAGCAAGTCGGCAAGAAACCTGACCAGTTCCGTATCGTCGGTCAAAGCGAAAGACCTGGAAAAATATGCCAACGGAGCCACGACTTTCGACAACATGCCAGGTGGAGCAGTGAAGGGGGTATTGGTCAATCAAAACTCAGGAGAACCAGGTGCCAAAGCAACTTTAAACATCCGGGGAATCACTTCCCCGTTAAAATCGCAAAACAATAATGAACCCTTGTATGTCGTCGACGGTGTACCTTTCTTTGTCGAGCGCAGCCTGAATATGCTGAATCCGCTTTCAACTCTTTCCCCCAACGACATCGAAAGTATCGACGTATTGAAAGACGCTGCCGCAACAGCCATTTATGGTTCCAGAGGAGCCAACGGAGTAGTCATCATCAAAACCAAGGACGGTCACCGCAACGAACAAATGAAAATCAGTCTGGGATATACCTTGAGTGTCGGTAACCAAATTAAAAAATTCAAACCATTAAACACAACTAAATTTAAAAATCTCCAGGAATTAATCATTAAAAATACACTCGGAGCCATCAACAAAGCACAAATCACAGACGATAATATCATATACGGCCAAATCTATCCTGCAATCGATTATATGGCCAATACTTCCTATGATAATTACGGAAATATGATATTCGACGGATTAAAAGACGAGGCTTTCGGTGAAGAAAATACCAATTGGGTAGATGAGACCAATAATAAGAATGCACTGACTCACATGTATAATCTGGCTATCCGCGGAGGTGGAAAATTATCCAATTACTCCTTTTCTTTCAATGCAATCGACCAGGAAGGTTTGTTTATCAACGACGATATGCAACGTTACAACAGTCGTCTGTCCTTTGACTCGGATGTCTCGAAACGCTTCAAAGTAGGAGCAGCCCTGGGTTATACAATGACCAAACGCCATAGCGGAGCTGCAGGCGAAGAAATGGGTATTACCCGAGAATGGAATGTCAGACCCGATGTACCCGTATACGATGAAACGGGAGAATTATACCGCATCGACGGAACTCCGACCTGGGGTTTCCCCGTAGGTTTAGCCAATCCAGTCGCAAACCGGCAAAATAAAAACAAAAAAGAATCTTATCAATTCCTGGGAAACAGTTATCTGGAATACAAAATCTTCAACGGTTTGAAAATCAGAGGAGATATCAATATCTCTATGTTTCAGGATCAGTATAGTAATTACAACCCGCTGGTCGCCCAAGACGATCGGGGAGGCGGAGGCATGTCCACCCTTCAGGACGACCGCAGCAAAGCCGCCAATACTTCGATCAACTTCAGGGCCGACTATAATTTCCAGATAGAAGACCATTATTTCAGCTTTATGGTCGGCTATGGTTGGGACCGTTCTTTTAGTGAATATACTTCGCATTACTACATGGGCTTCCCGGATGATGAAGTCCTGAATAATGCGGGGTCTGCAACAGAAACACACTGCATCGGAGACGCAAAGTCCAAAAGTGCCCTCAATTCCATTTATGCCCGTGCCAGCTATAATTATCTCGACAAATATCTGGCAGAAATCAATTTCCGTTCCGATGCCTCTTCCAAATTCGGCCCCGGTAATCAAAGAGGTTATTTCCCTTCTATATCCCTGGGATGGCGGATGAGCAGCGAAAATTTCATGGCCGATACAGAAAAAGTCGACGATCTGAAATTACGTTTCAGTTGGGGACAAACCGGTTCTACCAACATCGACGATTTCGTCTACAGACAATTTTATGAAAAAGGCAATCCTTATATAGGACAATCGACTCTGACTCCCGGTTTATTACCTAATCCGGATATCAAATGGGAAAGAACATCCGAATTCAACGGTGGATTAGATTACGCTTTCTTCAACCACCGCCTGTTCGGTAGCATCGACGGATACTATCGTTACACCAAAGGTGCATTGGCTCCTTCCCCCTATCCGCTCGAATCAGGTTCCACTTCCTATACGTCCAACTTAATCGACCTCTCCAACAAAGGCGTTGAGATTGAAATCGGCGGGGATATTATCCGTACAGCCGACTGGACCTGGACCTCGAAATTCAATATAGCCCTGAACCGGAACAAAATCGAAAAACTCAATGGAGCCGAGCTTTCCAGTAACGATGTCGATACCTATATAGAAGGTCAGCCTGCCGGCGTTTTAAAAGGATATATCGTCGAAAAAATATTCCAAAACGACGATGAAGTAGTTACTCTAAATAAAACAGCCGTAGCTCGTGGAGCGAATTATTACCAGGAAAAGTCGACCGGTATGGGTGACTTCAAATACAAGGACCTGGATGGGAACGGTTATATCGACAGTAAAGACCGGGAAGTTATTGCTACTCCTCAGCCTAAATTCTTCGGAGGATTTTTCAATTCGGTCAATTACAAAAATTTCAATTTGTCGTTCGTTTTCCAATTCTCCCAAGGAGCTAAAGCTGCTGTTTATAATATGATGAGCGATATGTATGGGTATATTGGAAATAACATCTATCCCGAACTCTATGGGAAAACCTGGAGTCCCGAAAATCCCGATGCTCGTTATGCACGTCTGGTTTATACCGATCCTTCCAAAAACTCTCGTTTCTCCGATCGTTACATTTACGAAACATCGTATTTACGCTTAAAGAATATTACTTTCTCTTATAATTTACCACAGAATTTCCTGAAGAAAATCAATGTACAATCGGCCATGTTATTTGTCAGCGGCTCTAATATCTGGACTGTGACCCAATGGCCGGGTATCGATCCGGAACTGATCAGTAGTTTCACTACTTCACAGATGACCCTGAATGAAGATCCCTATCCATTGAGTAAAACATTTACCTTAGGTGTTAAAGTTGAATTTTAACGATAAAATCTCATACTATGAAAACAACATATATTATTTCTACCTTATTTCTCTCTGTATTGATTTGGGCATGTGACCTGATGGGAGACGTAGATAAAGTAAAACCTTATTATAAACTGGAAGACCAAACCGCAATACGGAATGCCCAGAGTGCAGAACAGGTGTTACGCGGGGTATATACCCAATGGAGGGCCATGAGTCTTTGTAACTTCCGAAGCCATATCGGCCTGCTCGCCGGTTCATTAGCACTCTCGGGTAGTGGTGGATTGGCAGGAGAAACCGGTTTCACCGACAACAATGTACTGGAAGACAATAGTATCATCGGAAATGTCTATAATAATTTATATGATGTAATCAACGCGGCCAACTTTATGATCGAATTTTTGGAAAACAATACGGTAAAAGACCTGGACCCTGCGAGACGTATGGAAATATTAGGCGAAGGCTATTTCAACCGGGCCATGGCTCATTTTATGTTGCTGCGTCATTTCGGGCAATTTTACGATACCGATTCTCCATATGGTATCGTCCTGTCCGACAAACCTTACCGGGAACCGTTAGCAAAGGCCCGCTCGACTGTAGCTGAAAGCTATAAATTTATCGAATCGGATCTCGATTCAGCTATATTATATGCTCCGGACATGCCTATGAGTAATTATACGCCCACTCATGCGCAGGCCGGAAAAACAACCGCACAAGCCCTGAAAGCAAAAGTATTACTAAGTAAAGGAGATTACGTAAATGCAGCCCTACTGGCCGATGAAGTGATTCAAACAGCCGGCAACTACGGATACGGGCTGGTTAACTTTATGAGTATCTTCAGCGATATGTTCGATTCTCCTGAAGTGCTGTTCGCTCCTTATGTCTCCAACTATGAAGAACAATGTAGTTTCATTTTAGACCGGACAACTTATAGTTCTTATTCTCAAAAAATAGCCGATGCGATGGATCCCACTCCAGGGAACAAAGAAACAGGAGAAGGTTACGATCCCCGTTTTGCCGCCCCGTTTCTTACACCGGACGTCATCACAACTTCTTTCAAAAACGGGAAATATCCTCACAGTACCAATGATGACGGCAAGAGCAATACCTACTACTTCCTGCGTTTGGGAGAAGTATATTATATCCATGCAGAAGCGGAAGCCCGGCAGGGAGGCAATCATCTTGCGGCAGCCCGTACCAGTCTGCAAACCGTTTTGGATGCCCATGTCCCGGGAGTATATGACGTGAGTACTATTCCTGACAACCAGCTTTTAGAAATGATCCGCCAGCACAAATGGATCGACCTGCTTTTTGAAAACCAGGAAGAGTGGTACGATATGATCAGGTATTATAAACACGGCGATTTAGACATCACCACCATACGCCCGAATATAAAGTCGGATAAACAATTGATCCTACCCATCCCGCAATCGGCCAAAGCAGGTAACAACTTACTCATCGAAAACCCTTAAATCCCCAAAAATGAAAAATCTGTTAACTGTGCTATTCCTTGTTCTGGCAATTCAGTATTGCCAGGCACAAAATAAATCTTTTCACATCACCGGCTCTATCCAAGGCCCATGTGAAGGGATGGTTTTCAAACTGTTGGATAATAGCTATCCTCCTCAAACAATTGCAACAACGGTCATTAAAGATCATTGTTTCGAATTGACCGGGGAAATTCCGGCACCCGGCTTTTATCGTTGGATCATCGATACGACTCCCGTAGGGAAAAAATCCTCGGAAGCCAACTGGTTGGCCGGCAATTTCTATTTGGAAAATTCGGATATCACTTTCCAGGGAGATATCCATACTTTACCCACTTATTACTGGAATCCGGAACGTAAAGGTAAGATGATAATCCAGGGTTCGGAGACAGAAGATCTGTATCAGTCATTCAAAACTTCTATCCAAGAACTGAGTAAAGCCAGAAATCAGGCAGACGGCGAATACCTCGAGCAATATCACCGTCCGGCATTAGACAACATCTTCAATACCGAGGAGGGCATTCGCCTGGCCCGCCGGATCTCCGAACTGGATCGGCAGATCATTCAGGCCACGATCCGATTTATCAAACAAAATCCGGCTTCTGTAGTGGCTCTCGATCAAGCCGGTTATTTCCTGCTCGGAGAGATCGACTTAACCTCCGGTCAGATCGAAGATCTGCAAAATACACTTTCCGGGGTTTGGGGAAATTGTCCCCGTATGACCGAATTCAAGGAAAAAGCAGAGATGGCCAAAAAAATCGCTATAGGAGCCCCGTTTCAAGACATCGAACTCACCGATCCGGAAGGGAAAAAAGTAAAATTATCCGAATGCCTTCCAACCGGAAAATATGTGATGCTCGAATTCTGGGCATCCTGGTGCGGCCCCTGCCGGGGTGAAATTCCTCATCTGAAACACGTCTACCAGAATTACAAAGACAAAGGATTCGAGATCATCAGTGTCTCGATCGATCAAAAGAATAAAGATTGGCAAAAAGCCATGAAAGAAGAAAAGATGCCCTGGATACAATTAAATGATCCGCAAGGAGAAAACGGACCGGCCATACAAGTATATAATGTGACCGGAGTACCCCATTGTATTCTGTTGGACAAAGAAGGTAAAATATTCAAAACCAATATGCGGGGCGCATACCTGGACGCCGCATTAGAACAATTAATTCCTTAATACGATGAAAAAATATTTTTAGCTTTTTTATGCAGCAGTAGTTTAGTCGCTTGCCAAACTAAATATGACGGTTATATCCTCAACGGTAACATCGGGGGAAACAGTGAAGGCATGAAAGTACAGTTAGTAAACGAAGCCGTCTATCCTCCGGTCACCATCGACAGCACGGTTATTAAAAACGGCAGGTTCCAATTGAAAGGTAAAGTCGACCGTCCCGGTATGTATCAATTAATCATCGACAAAACCGGCCAGGATGACCCGTCCCAAATGTTAGCCAGCCGGTTTTACCTGGAAAATTCGGTTATCAGTTATTCCGGTCACGTCGACAGCCTGCGTACTTATTATTGGAGCGATGAAACCTTCCGGAAAGATCCGGTAATAAAGGGCTCCGCCTCCCAGGATCTGTACGACCGGTATTTGAAAAGTATCGCCGATCTCAGAAAACAATCCGGAACCATAAATGAAAAGTATCTGGAAGTATATCATCGGCCGGCAATGGACGGCATATTCAATACAGAAGAGGGAATCGCGTTAATCAAACAAGAAAACGAGATCAACAAGAAATTAAACATCGCCCAATGGAAATTTATCGAAGAACATCCCGAAAACATAGTAGGATATGATTTAGCCCTTCAATTCCTACAAGGCATGTACGTCAATTTAACCGTCCCTCAGCTCGAACAATTGACTGCACTCATCACCAAAGCCTGGGCGAATATTCCCCCAATGGCCGAAAACTTCAAAACCATAGCTGACAAAGCCAAAACGATGGCTATCGGCGAAAAATATCAGGATATCGAACTGATGAATCCGGAAGGGAAAATGGTCAAGCTTTCTTCCTGTGTACCCGAAGGAAAATATGTGATGCTGGAATTCTGGGCATCCTGGTGTGGTCCCTGCCGGGGCGAGATTCCACACCTTCGTCATGTATATCAGGAGTATAAAGACAAAGGCTTTGAAATCATCAGTATTTCTATCGACGAAAAGAAAACCGACTGGGACAAGGCGATGAAAGAAGAAAAAATGGTTTGGAAACAACTGTGTGATCCCAACGGTTTTAACGGACCTGTCGCCCAAAAATACAATATCACAGGAGTCCCCACTTGTATCCTTCTCGATAAAGAAGGCCGTATCTTTAAAACCGAAATGCGGGGAGCCGCCCTGGATGCTGTTTTACAGGAACTATACTGATTTTACCTATTCCCCCGGCCACCGATGTTGCCGGGGGGAAACCTCTGTAACCATCAATAAGAATAAACCTCTCCTTTATAGGTGATTTGCAAAGAGCGGTCACTTCCCGGAAGTGTCTTCATCTCAGCCTTAACAATCTCTTCTTTCGGAGAAAACCTATTTTTCAACCGCAGATACAATAGTCCTTTATCGAAAAGATAATGACTCTCCGCATAACGGATCAGCGATTCTGCAATTTCAAAATTCAGTATTTCTTCCTCATCGGTCATACTCTTCCCCACACCGGAAACAATCCAATCCCCATCGTTAAAATTCCGGGGCGTTTGTTCTCCGTTATAATTAATTTTCAGACTGGCATCGGATATCCATTTCCGGTTTTGCAAAGCGGAAACATGAAACACCCAGGTCCTTAAACCGGAACACAAAACGGTGAGCTGTCCCTCATACGGAGCCCGGCAGCCCACAATTTCCCAATGAGCTGTCTCAGTGGTCAATGCCAGATCGTCTGTTACAACCTTAAAAACCGAATCCTGTCCCTTCCATCCGATCCATTCGTGTTCATTCACTTGTTGAAGACGATAGTCCGGGAAAAGTTCTTCTACCCGGTCTTCTCCTTCCTCATCCAAGGCCGTCAAATACGTGTTCATTCTCAAAGCAAGATCCCAAAACGACAAAATAGAAGCCATATTACCTTCCAAATAATCGAAATTTTGTTTACCTAACTGATAACCTGCATGAGAATCATAGCCACACTCCTCCGAACAAGCTCCCAAAGGACCTATCAAAACAAGAATTAGAATCCTGTATAACAACGATTTAAATATTTTCAAAACTTTCATAACTTATTCCTTCAAAAGGAATCCAATATTTTATGTAAAATTAAGTAAAATATTTCAATAAACCAAACAATACATTTATAACAAATTCTATTCCAAAACTTATACCGGTGAAAATTCTCCCAGTCAACCCGGAACTTTCCATCCGAATTTAAGTATAACAAGTATCATTAAAACGTTTAATTATGGAAAAAAACACTCGTAAAATCGAACCGGGTACACCTACTCCTGACCCGAAATATCACCTTGAAATTACAGCAGACGGCCCCTATCTGGTATATGGAAATCCCCCTCTTCAACAAGAGATCTTCGTTTTAAATAAAGAACAAATCCCCTGGGAATATGCCAAAGGGCATAAATACCCGACCGACAACGAACCCACTGCTTTATGCCGCTGTGGTCAGTCCAAAAATCATCCGTATTGCGACGGTTCCCATCACCATGCCGATTGGGATCCGACGCTAACCGCCGGCAATATCCCTCTTTTAGAGAATGCCGATCTGTATGACGGTCCTGGAGTTCAGTTGGCCGACAACACCGAATATTGTGTACATGCCCGTTTTTGTATGGCCAGAGGAACGGTTTGGCAGTTGACGGAAGATTCCGACAACACCGAAGCCCATGATCTGGCCGTACACGAAAGTATGTACTGCCCCTCCGGCCGGTTAAAACTTTGGGACAGAGAAGAGGAAAAATTTTATGAGCCCCCCTTAAAACCGGCCTTAGGCCTGATCGAAGACCCACAGGAAGAATGTAGTGGTCCGCTCTGGGTCAAAGGAGGTATTCCTGTGAATGGACCTAACGGCACCGAATACGAACAACGCAACCGGGTCACCCTATGCCGTTGCGGAGCATCCGTTAATAAACCCTATTGCGACGGTACCCATGTCACGGTCCACTTCCAGGACCACCTGCCCCTCAGTACCGAATTAGAAGAAAAAATGAAATAAATACAGATTCGAATCGTTCGGTTACTCTATTGTTTCAATCAGAGTTTCAGACAATGGAATAACCGAACTCTCAAACTGTTAAGCATGCATAAATCCGGAATTACTTCCAACTTCGATAGGGCCGGTGTGCCAGCATTGCATTATAATAACGCAGATCTCCGGTCACTTCTTCTCCCAACCATTCCGGCTTTTCAAAAAGTTCATCCTCCTGCTTTAATTCAACTTCAGCCAGCAATAACCCTTTATTCTCCCCCAGAAACTCGTCTACCTCGAAAATATGCCCCCCTACTTTCACTAAATAACGAATTTTGTCAACCACCCCAGGCTCGCACAATTTCAGGAGTTCTTCTGCATCTTCCCTGGCAATCTCTTTTTCCCATTCATAGCGGGTAACTCCATGAACATCACTTTTACCTTTTACAGTAAGATAGCCCTGTTCACCTTTCACCCGTATCCTGACCGTCCTTTCCGGTACGGAGGACAAATAGCCCTGTACAATCCGAAAGGATTGGCAAGCATATGCTTTAAAGTCTCCCCGGACCAAAAACTTTCTTTCTATCTCTTGTGGCATATTGATTTCTTTTACAACAAAATTAAAGCAAAAGAAACACTTAAACAGCCAAAAAACTAAAAAAAGTCAAACTTGTCCGGACAACCCTGTTTAATTTACCTGTCTGATAGCCGCAACAGCTTGTGTCAATCTTTCAAAATCCTCCGGGAATACATCTCCAATAGTACCAATCCGGAATGTATCAGCATCCGAAACCTTTCCGGGATAAATGACAAAACCCTGTTGTTTCAGCAACCCATAAAACTCTGTAAACGAAAAACCCGGCTCCGGATAAAGAAAAGAAGTAATAATCGGAGACTGCTTTTCCGGTTCCAGCAAGGTGGAAAAACCAATAGCCCGCATTCCTTCCACTAATACCTCATGATTCCGGCAATAACGGCGGTAACGGGCTTCTATATCTCCCTCTGCTTTCAACTCTTTCAAAGCTTGAAAAAATGCCCGTACAACGTGAGTCGGTGAGGTAAACCGCCATTTTCCATGCCCTTTTTCCATTTCTTCCCATTGGGCATAAATATCCAGGGACAAAGAACGGGCAACTCCTTTGCATTTCAGCAATTTTTCCCGAGAAGCGAGAACAAAGGTAAAGCCCGGAACTCCCTGTATACACTTATTGGCACTACTAACCAGAAAATCAATACCCAGTTTTTTCATATCGATAGGAATCCCTCCAAAACTACTCATGGCATCAACGATCCAGGTGATCCCGCGTCCACGCAACACCTCTGCAATTTCTTCAATCGGATTCAATAAACCCGTCGTTGTTTCACTATGGACCAAAGACAAATGGCTGATTCCAGGATGATTTTTCAAAGCCTCCTCCACGATTGCGGGGGTAATCAGCTCCGTTTCTTTCAAAGCCACCATGACATAATCCAGTTTATAATAATCAGCAATGGCCGCCATCCGTTTGCCATAAGCACCATTCGCTATAATCAGTAACCTGTCGGTAGGTTTCACGACAGCTCCCAAAGTTGCCTCTACGCCATAAGTCCCACTTCCTTGTAACAACACAGTTGTATATTCCTTCTCATCCAGTCCTGCCACCTCCAGCAATTCTTTCCGGATCACAGTAACTATTCCTTCATTGTAATCTTTATCCCAGGTACACCAATCCTGTAACATGGCTTCTTTCACCGTCTCAGAAGTACTCAACGGTCCAGGAGTCAACAGTAAATAATTTCTCATACACCTATTATTTTTTATTCATTAAATTATGTATCAGGTCCGGCAATTCACGGATATTATCCAGCACATAATGTGCACCGGCTGCCATCATCCGCTCTCTGACCTCTTATTTCAAAGTATATAACTCCGGTTCAGGCATAGTTTTGTATTCCTCCTCGGTCAATCCCAACTCATTACTACCTGTAATTACTCCGACAGAACATACTTTTGCATTCAATCCTTCCCGGATATCGGCGATAGTATCTCCAACTTTAACCACCTCGTCAACAGAAGGAATCGCCAGCTCTGTCATGTTCCGGTAAATCATATAAGGAGCCGGGCGTCCGGCAGGCAAATGATCCGGAGTTACCAGACAATCTACAGTATATCCCTGAGCAGCAGCTCCGGGTTGTACAATTTTCATCATAGCGTCGGTATACCCTGTCGTTGAACCAATACGGATCCCTTCACGACGTAATTGTTCCATTGTCTCTACAACTCCCGGAACAGGAGTCGTAAAATCCTGAAGTGAAGCAAACAAATGTTTCTCAAAACTCTGATACATGATTGCGACATCATTCTGATTCCATTCCCGTCCATGTGCTGTACGAAACCTTTCACTCACTTCAGGCATTTTCAAAATAGCCTTTATATGTTCAATCTTTAATAATCCCATCGGTTCACGGGCTTGCCGGTAAGTGATCGTCACTCCCTGCTCCTGAAACACCCTCAAAAAAGCATTCAATGGAGCAAAACACCCAAAATCGACAGCCGTTCCGGCCCAATCCATAATGACACAACTAACTTTTTTCATGTCCTTAAATCAAATATTACTGTAATTAGAATAAAACCAATCAATAAGCATGAGCAGTTTCCAGAGGCATCACCTTTTCAGACGCTCTTCGTTTTGCCCGCCGGTACAGATAAACCCAAGCACCGACAAATAATACACTGCATCCCAAACCCACATAACCCGCCAATTGGTTATAAAACGATAACCAATTGATATCCGGATTTAAAAATTCCTTTACGGCTAAGACAATCACCGTTCCTAAATAACCGATGAAATCAATCAATACAATAAAAAAACCGACATTCCCCCGGATACGGAAACAAGCTATAAAACGATCAAAGAAAATAGTCTGAAAACACAAATAAGCAAGATACAAACAGAGACTTTGAATAAATAACCAAACTACCGGACTTAGTTGCAATGCCTCATATCTCAACGAAATAAAAGACATGGTCAGCATGCCCAAAATCACCAAACTCAATAAAATCAATAAAACCCGCATATTATTACGGACAAAAACCATTAATCCGAAGATGATCAGGATAATCAAAGTAACGATACTGTCCAATTGAGCGAATATCCATGAAGAATAACCACTCCCCGCAACATCAAATATTTTCACCAGAAAATCTTCCTTTATATCCCGTAAAGCCACCAACAAAAAATTAGCGACTAAAATAATAGAGAGAAAAGGCATATAATTTTTGAATAAAGCCCAGCGTTGCCTTCCATCCAAAGTCATCCGCTCTGCTTTCAAAGCCCTGTCTTCTTCGGAAGGTTTTGGCAGAGATTGCAACACATATCCCAATAAAGCCAGGCATGGCAAAGCACAACCACCGATCAGGGCAGGCATCCAAAACTCACTGACCTGCCAATGGTCCATCACAAACAATCCCAGGGATTTCGCTGCACCTGAACTAATCACCATGCTAATCCCCAATAAACTGGCTAGCATATCCGTTACCCGCCGCCCTTCTATAAAACTGAAAATCACTCCCCACATACATCCCAAAGCCAGCCCATTAAAAAACATAGCAAAGATATTACCCGGAGACGGCAGGATAGCAAAACCGACTAAAGCCAACTCAGCTAAAACAATCGCCCCCAAAATAAATTTTAAACGATGTTGTCCCTTTAACTCAGAAATCAATTTAATGCCGATAAACTTGGCCAGCAAATAACCTAAAATCTGAGTAATAGTCACTACAACCTTATAATCCATTCCCCAAATACTCAGCCCATCAAATGTAGCAGCCGTAAAAGGTTTACGCAATGCATATACTAACGAATAAGAAAGCAGGGCCGCCCCTCCTGCCCACAGAATAAAAATAAAATCTGAAAATGATCTACGATCCCGGATAAAAGAAAAATTCATAGTCTTGTCTTTAACTGTGACAAAGCTATGAACCCAATGTTACGCCGACATTAAAAAAATATGACGAAATAATGACGATATTCACTTTTTCAATGACACTACCACAGGCCACATCCTCGGTTGTGCCATATCCCTCCAGAAACAGTCTCTTCAAGCAGCTTTTCCGGAATAGTTCCCGGACGATCCGGATATTCCCGTTTCTTAGCATCCGTAACGATACAGGTATGTTCCTGCACCGGCTGTTCGGAGGAAATGACACCGCATTTCTGCATCAGCTCGTTAATCCAGGCGACCTGTCCATCTTTAAAAATCTTCAGTACCCTATTCTTCATTTCAAAATCATAAGCCGTACCGATTGAAAAGCCTGTGACTTGAAATCTCCCTTGACCAAAAATTTCCGTTCTATTTCCTGTGGCCTACCATTCTTCCTGATAACAAACCCGGCTCCCCGCAATTATTTATTAAAATAACTGTCTAAAAAATTCTTCAAACCGATGTGTGATTGTGGTCTGGCAAGCACCTGATTATCTTTTCCGATCACATAATAAGAAGGTATGGCCTGCACTCCGAACGACCAGAAAAAAGCCTGATTACAAGTGGTCATCGGATAAGCGAACTCATATTTTTCAACCTGAATCTTAGCATCCTTTTCACTGAGCAGACCGGCACACAGAAAAACCAGCTCCGGCTGCTCTTTCCAGCGATCATATAATTTATTCATCCACGGCTGGGCCAATACACATCCGACACACCCGGTAGAAGTAAATTGCATCACCACGATCTTGCCTTGCAGCGATGCGTTGGAATACACTTTCCCGGTCATGACATCCGTCAATTCATAAGCAGGAGCCTCATCACCCACCTTCACCTCCTGCACGAACTCGTCGAAAGAAGCGACATAGCGAATTTTATCTGCCTGAGCAGGATAAAAACAACTGTCCGGAATATCCTTCAGCTCCATATTTTCCAAAAATTCCGTATTCCGGTTTCCCGGAATTTTCCTGCCGTCCTGATCTCCCGAATTGGTATAAGACCAGTAAACAGGCAAACCTGTATGTTTTTCTATAAATAAAGCATACGTATTATAACTATGCATCACTTTATATCTTACATTGGCTTTCCATGACTCATTATTACTTTTCGAGGGAATAAGCGTGACATCATTATGCCGTTTGAGTACATAACAATCCTGCCCGTTAAAAAGCGTATCCGGCGCCCGCTCCACCCATACATCGACGATCCGGGAAGAATCGGAAGCAACTTCACGCAGTTTCTTACCATCCAGGATTTGCTGCATCAAATCGAGCTCCTCCTGGATCCGGGCAAAATAATCATACCTTTTCGCACCGGGTTCAACAGGAATACGCGTACCAAGTAACATATCCAGATATACACAAGCCATATAAGGCTGATCGTTCCGGTAGAAAACCCGGTTATCGATTTGTTCGAAGGTAAAAAAATAAGTACCCGAATCCCGTACTACCTGTTTAAAGAGAAAAGGTATCCGACTGGCCAGCTCATCCGACAACTCCGCACCGTCAAAAGCAGCATTACTGACCAGTACAGCCGACACAGACTGTAGTTCATCCAAGCTTTTCACAGCAAGCCGAACAATCTCTTGCGGTTGCTGTGACCGACAGCCACAAACCACATAAATCATTAATATACAAAACAAAACATTCTTCATTATAATACAAAGATAAAAAATGTTTTCAGGTTTCAACAAATAACAACAACAAAAAAGCCGCTCCCCGGAAAGAAGCGGCTTCCCAAATCAAAATCCCGATACTTTACTTTTTACGTATCCCCTTCGTAGCAACCTTTTTACCTGTACCGGTAGCCGCGATCTTTTCGACAGGTTTACCGGATGAAGCGCGTTTCACCCGTTCGCCTTCCAAATACCGAACCACCGCATACTTGGCAGCGGCAATCGTCTCCCGGTTCACTTTTTCAATGACACTACCACGAGCCACGTCCTCGGTCGTACAATATCCCTCCAGAAGCAATAACTGTACGATCATATTATTGATATTCGTTTCTTCACTATATCCCTCTGCGACATACAACTGTTCCATATGTTCGGCGAATTCACACGCAAATTCCGGATAATTCGGCAAACTCATCAATTCCTCGAACGTCTCGCTGAAACTACTCAGTTCGATATTCAGATTGGGATTCACCAACAAAGGACTGAATTCTTTCTTCGGGTCTACAGGTACAAAATCCACCAGATTACTCATATCTACCTTACGGTCGATATCGTCCATCCGGCGATAGTCGGCTTTCTTCATGTTCTCCAGCTGATAGATAAAGAAATTATATCGCCACAATTCCGAACTATTCATTTCTCCTTTGAAAATAGGACGATATTTCTCGTTCAGCAGGCGTTTCACGCAAATTTTCCCTTCATTGATTTCCGGGCGGGTAATCCGTACCTCTTGAATCATCCGTTTCAGCTCCATAGCGGCTTTCTGAGGTCCGGTAATCTCCCGGCCTTTCTTGCCGATCTCCGTTGAAAGCATACCACATTGAATATTCCGGGCTTTCCCCTTACCGTCGCTCCCTCCGCGCATGATTTTCACCAGGTTCATCACCGATTCCAACTGTCCTTCCTCAGCAATAAACGGTTGCCCTCCCGGAGTACTGGCCAGAGAATCGAAAATCGCACTGAACATCTTCCGGTCGATCATCATTTCCCGGCTTTCTCTTTCCCCATACGATACGGTAGCAATAAACCGGTTCTGTATCATATCGAAAGAGACCGTTTGGATGGTATACCCAACCCCGTCCCGTTTAAACTGCTTACCGCCGAAAATCTGACCGACTACTTCCGTAATATCGATCTTATCCAATAATTTGAACGAAGAAGCCAGATAATATTGCTTTTCATTTTCTACATAATCCCAATCTAAAATATCATCCAGATAATTACCATGACGGGCAATCACATCTACAATATTCTTATCTGCCGTATAACGCTTCAAGGTACGCTGGAAATTAGGACCATCCTGACTGGTCGCTTTCTCTTTCCTCTCCCCATGGGCATCCATATACAACAGGAAATTTTCAGGATTGTCCACCCGGGTTATACCTGCTTCCTCCTTCGAATAGTTTCCGGCACTCAGCATGATATCGATCTTATAAGGCATCGTGATATCACACATACCGCTCACCGTGCTCCGGGAATTGAGATCTTCGACATTACTGTCGGCACTACTTTCGAACAGATACTTATAATACTTGATATAATCCGGGTCGAAATCCGTCGTCCGCGAGAAATCACCGACCTCTGTACCGATCCCATACAGATTACCTTCGGCATCCTGAAACTCATGGAACATATCGCCCGCAATCAGTTTTACCGAACGGACCCCCTCGAGGTTATTCCGCAACCATTTCAGGATAAAAGCGGCGATCATTTCCGACTTCCCTACCCCACTATCCCCATTGATCTCGATAACAAAGATACTACCGTCGTTTTCTTCCACGGCAAACAAAGAACCGTGACGCGGATTACCGCCGATCTCTTTAATTTTCTCATTGATCACCGTCAGACGTGGTTTCTTGACATCCCCGAAATAATCTACCTTCTGTTTCAACGGCGTAACGATCGTCTTGATGTTCCCGTTCGGCCCCGGTATATCGAAATACCCGATCTGCGGGAAAGAAATCAGCTTTTCGGGAGCCCCCAGGAAACTGATCACATCCGGGACGAACCGGGTGATATCTTCGATCGGAATGTCTTCGGTATAATTCAGCCGGTAGTTATCGGTCAGGTATTTCATATATCCCTTCTGGAAAATCACCAGCTCCTTCACCATGCCATGTTTCACCACCTTACAGCGATAATCGTCCGAATCCATATTGGCGATAAACCGGGCCAAACGACCGATAAAAAAAGACGAATCGGGCCGCAAATCCAATAGCTTCAAATAATCGTTCGGTCCTGCCTCCCCAAGCCGCTTTTTCGAAATAGTCCCCGGACGATCCACTTTGTGGAACGGATATTCCCGTTTCTTAGCATCCGTAACGATACGGGTATGCTCCTGCACCGGCTGCTCGGAAGAAATGACACCGCATTTCTGCATCAGTTCGTTGATCCAGGCGATCCGTCCATCTTCGAAAGTCTCCAGCACCTTATTCTCCATTTCAAAATCTTTATAAATAGAAATACCGTGCTGTACCATCTCGTTGACACTGGAATTTTGTTTCATAAAAGCCGTCTCCACCAGCCGGACCATCGTATGGGTATAACGTTTGTAATAATCGGTTCCTTTTGTCCGCTTGATCATGCTGATATAGAACAACACCACTTTCCGGCTCACCCGGTGGATCTCTTTCTCAGCCACCTTAATATCCCGGCGCCGCATGATATAATCGTTGATTTCCTTCAATTGGGTGGGTAATATCTCGGTGATAAACTCCTCTGTAAACATCTTCACCTCCCTGTCCGCACAAGCTCCGATCTTATCGCTGAAATACTTCAATTTGGCCGATACCAGCCGATAGAAAGAATGATCGTTATGTAATAAATACAGAAACAGGATCTTATCGGTTACCGGCAAATTTTCTTTGTTCATCCCCGAAGCGATCGAATCCATCATATACCCCATACACTTCTGAGCCAGCAACGTCTCTTTAAATTCGGGCAGAGCGCGGAGACGGTTGATAAATTCATCTACCCAGATTTGCAGGTTCAGGTCACTCAACCGAATACCGGTGATTTCCTCGAATGTTTCTCCGGCTACCCGGACAATCTCCTTGCGGCTGGGTTCGAGGCTGTCTTTTTCAAACGGCAGATTGAAATGCAATAAAATTTCCCGGATATATTTCTTGATAATCACATTGATTCCTTCCAATTTCGATTTATCCAACTCCGGATTTCCGGTTGCATCGATAGCTAAAATCTTCACTTTACTATCCGAGAACAGAAGATGCTCCATTTCAATCAGAATTTCCCGCATCACATTTTTCTCCATCGGATCGTCCAGTACATTATAGTTGGGCTGGAACGTCTTCTTATTAGTGATATATTTCAGGATCACCGCCTTACTGTATTTCGAACTTACCGTATTGAAATCCAGGTCGGCAATGGCCGGCACTTGCTTATAAATCTGTGCCAGTAAATTTTCATATACCTTCGTAAAAGCAGCACTCCGGATAAACTCGAATACATCCCGGCAAGAACCGATCTTGTCGCCATGTAATTCGATGACCGAATTTACCGACCGGTCGATCGTCGTAATGCTCACCCCGCTACGCTCGGGAGAGGCATGGTACAAGGTCCGGATATCACGGATCTGCAAAGAAGGCGCTTTGTCTTTCCGGTATTTAGCGGATAAAGGATAATCGCCGATAATCGTATCGATCAATTCCTGAATTTTAGTATAAGCGAAAATCTCATCCAAAATCGTATGGCTTTCCACCTCCTTATAAGCCGCATCCAACCGCTTAGCCGCAAACAGTGTCCAATATTTCATAAAAATGGTAAAACCGTCTTCCAGTTCATATTTAAACACTTGCTTACTCTCCTCGGTATCGGCAAGAAAACCTCCGATAGCAAAGCGGACCAAACCGGTAGGATAGGGCACAGCAGCAATCCCCCGGTGTAACGCCAGATATTGGCAGAAACAAAGCAGATCGGCATAAGAAAACCCTTCCCCCACCCGGAAGTTAAACAAATAAGAACCATCCGAAGGCAACCAACTGACTTCCGTCCCTTCGAATTCAGCTACAACCCGTTGAGCCACCTCTTTTGCCCAACTCATCCGTAACATCGATTCTGAACGGAAATTCTTATTCACCCGGAAACGGTTCAGATTTTCCACCAACCGTCTCTGGTAATAAACGAAGAAAGGTTCGTTATGGTATTTAAAATCGTCCGGCAGGGCCAATATATCCAGTTTATCCAAAGCTACCAGCTCATCCAGCAGGAACAGGTACAACGGGCTACCTTCAAATCCGGCGGTCTTATGCAACTGACGGTTTGCAACACTATTGGCGTTCGATTTTTCAATCCGTCCGATCTGTTCATTGATAAACCGGATCAGTGTCTCTTTGATCTTAAAGCGGGAAGCATTTTTCGGTAACTCGCTTTCCAGCGTATCTTTTATTTTTTTAGCTACCTGTGCCGTCTCCAGCAAATTATTCAACATCAGTAAAGAGTTGTTATTGCCGTGCGAACAGGAATTCAGCTGACGCACAAAAGCAGCGACCGCAGCAGCCTGAGGGGTCACCGCCAAAGCCCCTAACCGATCGCCCGTAGCCGACAAATTCTTGGTGGTCGATAACGATGATACCGCCCGGATATTGGCCTGGGCATTGATATTATTGATGATATACCGCGAGATCGTACGCCATTTCGGCATATGTTTATCCGTAACCTTCACACTGTCGGCATAAGCTTCGTCGAGAAAAAGAGTAATCTTACAAGTATTCATCAGTTTCAGGAACGAATTCAAAGCTTCGGTATTGAAATCCGTATAACCGGTCGGATTATTCGGATCGTTGATCAGAATCGTCGTATTCTCACAAAACAAATCCCAAAGGCTGCCACTATCGTCGAATAAAGCCAGCGTCGATTTGATACGGAGTAATTTATCCGTCAGCCGTTCATAAGCTAAACGCCCGTCAGGCAAATTCTCGATTTCGATATCGAAAGGATTGATATCGAAAGTATCGTCAGGCAGTAAATCCTTATATTCCCAAGCCTGCATCGCATTGTAAATAATATAAGGTTTCGGCTTTCCGTTGGGATGAAACAACAGATCCCGGATAATCATCTGTACCGAATCGGAAACCGAAGTCTGTTCCAGATTGCCTAAAGCCGATAAGAATTCTTTCACGATTTGCTGATCCTCCACAGGCAAGGCCCGGTATTTTTCCCGGATCCCCAGGTCATTGAGGAAATTATCGTAACGGCCTTTATTGTTAGCATCATTATCTATCTTCGTGATATAAGCCTGATATTTCTCTAAAAACAGGTTGATGCCGAAATTCTTATGAAAGTGATTCTTCAGGGTACGTTCATAATTGCTGGGGATAATATTCAGGATCAACCGGCAAGCTTTATACACCTTATCTTCCAGTCGGTGCAAAGGCTTTTGCAACAGATAACGTCCATAAGTACGGATCTGGTTGCGTCCGCCGCCTTCCAATACACTCAACACCTGAATCTGGGGGCAATCCGAATAAAAGTATTGCCGGATCCGGCTTTCGAATTCATCGATCAATTCACGGGTTTGTGCCTGCCGTTTTTCTTCTTTATGGCAATTCTCCAGAAAATAAATAAAATCCCGTAATTTTTCCAGGGAATATTTATCCTGAACGATCTTCCTGGAGAACATATCCAGTTTAAACACATTCAACCGTTTCACCGCATCCCCGGTAGTCCCGATCTGTTCGGTCAGAATCTGATTGATCTCTTTCTCGTAGGCTTTGATTTGCAGCTCGATTTTTTCCCGGAATTCTGACAGGAAAGAGGGATTCACATTTTCCAGAATCAACCGCAAGTTCAATTGCGTATTGGCCGGAGAACCCAATTTCTTGGTATGTACCTTATTCAGTGTATGGATAATCCCGTTATGAAAACAGAACACCAGAGAGGTATTGGAACTCCTCGATTCCCGCGAATCGTCGACAATCACCAGACGGGTCAGCAGAGGAAACCATTTTTCACCGGAGAAAGGATTCACCCGCATATGCCGGGCTTTCACCACAAAGACCGAGGTTGTATCCACCCTCATCTGTTCGAACAATTCTTCGGTAGAAGGATTCTCCAACACTTGTACACTATTCTTACCGAATACTTCTCCCCGGAGCAGACTGACCGCTTTATCGGCATTTCCCGAAACCACCGTCGTAATCATACCGTTCAGTCCCTTGAAATTCACCGCCCAACGCATCCGGTTGAGAAAGTCGGCCTTCTCAGCCCCGGTTGTATAATGGGTACTCTGGCCGATCATCTGCTCCAAAGTATCCATCAAATAATTCCAATGCGCTTCGTTCAGGTCACCGGTCACCCCGATCACATCCCGGTATTTCCGCAAATCGCGTACCTGCCCGCCCAATTGTACCTGGGAGATAAACTCGATATGGCTACTGCGCACAGGAGGAGTTCCTACCGAAAAATCATGAGTGTCTTTAATATTTTTCAAGAGAACTCTGGAATCAGGACTTACTGCTTCGGTATCCAGGAACTCATCGATCTTCTTCATAAACTCTCCCCGCCTTCCACTCAATTCGAAAGCTTTGGAAGGATGATGCGGACAAAGCATCAAAGCAACATCCGTATATCCCGGAATATCTTCCCGGAACTTCAACAAATAACGGTTGATCTCCGACTGCTGGACAGCCGGGTCATCGGGTTCTTCAAAACAAAGCTTCACAAAACTGGTCAGATTGTCATAAATATGACGCGGCAAAAAAATCTCTGCCCGTTCCCCTAACGATTCGTAAAGATTCAGTAATTGTCGGGCCTCATTACTCAGAAATGCCCTCGGTTCTCCTTTGATTTTCATTGTATGGTTTTAATTTCTACTCTTTTTTTCATGACAAAACCGGTCAGTTCGAACCTCTTCACTTTTATCGCAAAAAAAAGCCCGCCTTTCAGCGAGCTTCTTTATTCTATTATATTTTCCCCTATGCCAACAGAAGCCCGCAACGTAACTTTACGTTTAAAATTATTGTCCGTCAACTTCATCATTACAGTCATCATAGGTTTCTGTCTTTCATATTTTCAGGTACAATATTAAGAATTAATATACGAAAACCGGCCGGTTTGTTAAAGAAACGTGAAAATTTTAAAGGGAAACGTTTGAGTAAACTTTCCTTCCAACAACTGTATAATATTTAACAATAAAGGACGGAGACGGGGGTACCGGGCTATTTTCCGACAAAAAAGAGAATCGCAATAAAATCCACTTTATCACGATTCTCTCTTCAACCACAAAAACTCAGTCCTGAATCAGGCCATCAATTATTCCCCGGATTTTGTTCCATCAACTTATTGGCATTGATTTCGCTCGAAGGGATCGGATAAATCCGTTTATAAGGCAAATTGGCTTTATACAATTCGGGATCGGCGGCAGTAGCCATTTTTTCAGCCACAGCCCGATTGGTTTCCAGAAGTTGATCCACTCCCATCCGCCAGGTAGCGTACCATTCATGCCCATTCTCGAACCCCATTTCCAGTATCCATTCCTGATAGATCGTCTGTAATATATCGGTCACTCCCGTAATAGCCGGTAATCCATGACCGGAACGTAAAGCATTCAGGGTAGCCAAAGGATCTCCTTTCCCGGTACGGGCTTCACATTCGGCTTTCATCATATAAATCTCTGAATAACGCATCAGGTAAGTGGGCATTGTTCCTTCTGCATTCGAAGCTTTCCGAATCGTCTGCTGAGGTCCGAAAACATCCCCGACTCCATTTTTCAGGATAACCGTTTTCCGGGGATCGTCCCCGACCAGTTCCATAAAAGACTCCGTAGGTCCCCATTTCCCCTCATTATAATACGCCTGTACCCGCGTGGCCTGATATTTCACTTCATCTGTCCCTGCAAATCCCCGGGTATAGATCAGCTCCTGATTAGAAAAATCGGTAAAAACAGCCGAATAGGGGGCCACCAATGCCCGTTCTCCGTCACCGATAAACGTATTGGCAGCCTCTAAAGCCTCACTGTATTTCCCCATATAGAAAAGTACTTTCACTTTAAGAGCCTTGGCAGCCATTTTCGACGCAAAATCCGAAGAAGTAAAATCCGGGGCGTTCGATATAGCATACTCGATATCCTTCAGGATAAAATCATACGTCTGCTGAACCGTCGAACGGGCTTTATAAACATCATCGGAAGTAGGGGGAGTCTCCCGGATGATCATCCCATATTTACTGTCCAATTTATCATATTCCCCGAACATCCTCAACAAATCGAACATATACCACCCCCGCAGAAACCGGATCTCTCCCATCATGGTGGTTTTCCGTCCATCGGTAAACAGATTATCGCTCATTCCTTCCAAAACAGCCAGTAATTTCGTCGACGAATTGATAATCGTATTAAAAGCATCCCAAAAAGGAGTATATGCCGCCCCCACCAGATTCAGTTCCGGCAAACGGTTTTCGATATAATAGATACTCACAACCACGCCGGGATTGTCGTTTCTTTGCAAAATACCGGCAGTCATTGCATGATTTCCGATCGACATATAAGACTCATACCCGATCTGTTCACCATAAATACCGGTCAAAGCGGTTTCTGCCGACTTTTCATCCGTAATCGCATTATCAGGAGTCAGATTATGCGGAGGCTCCTGGTTCAGGACGTCCGTAATCTGGCAGGAAAACAGCAGACTACCGACCATCAAAAGGATAAATATCTTTTTCATAAGCATTCGTGCTAATAATTAAAAATTAAGTCGTAACCCGATTGTATAAGAACGGACACCCGGATAAATATCACTATCGTAATTTCCTCCGTAGTTAGCCGTAGCACTACCTACCGTCGCCGGATCGATTCCCGGATAGCGGGTGATAGTGAAAAGATTGGCGATAGCGAAATATACCTGTCCCCCTTTGTAATACCTGGCATCCCACAATACCGGCAAATTGTACTGGATCCGCAAATGCGACAGCTTCAAATAAGAAGCTTTGTGTACTTCCAGATTATTCGTCGCCGGAACCGGATCGTCGACATACAAAGCCGGTAAACGGGAAGACGTATTCTGTTCGGACCAACGGTTGTAAAGGTTATAATCGATCAGGTTGTTCAACGAACCGGAAATATTTTGCAAAGTATTGTTATACAAGCGTTCTGCACCTACCGAATAATTGAACATCAGATACAGGGATAAATCTTTCCAGGACACATTGGAAGAAAATCCCCCCTGAAATTTCGGTTCCGGATTAGCAATGATCACCCGGTCTTTCACGCTGATATGCCCGTCTCCATTCACATCCCGGTAAATAATCTGTCCCGGTTTGGTCTCGCTGCTATAATAATAAGTGGCAGTCCCGTTACTCAGCTCCTGTGCCTTTTTATTATATTCCTCGATCTGTGTCCAGGACTGGAATATACCGTCGGTCTGGTACCCCAGAACAGCTCCCACCGGATGTCCTTCGGCCAGTACTTCGGTACCGCTTCCCTGTACCACACCTTTACCGGCCCAGTCCTGTGCTCCTTCGGATACCAAAGATTTCACCTTATTGCGGTTAACGGCCAGATTAAAAGTAACGTCCCATTTCACCTCCGTCTCCCTGAAAATCTTTGCATCGACGATCCACTCGAATCCCTTATTCTGTACCCGTCCGACATTTTTATACATCCCGCTGAAGGGTTGCAGTGAAGTCGGAAAATCGATATACCACAACAGGTCGTTGGTGTTCTTATAATACCAGCCGATAGATCCGCTCAACCGGTAATCCAGCAAAGCATAATCGACAGCGATATCGAATTGCTTGGTCCGTTCCCAGCGCAGATCGTTATTTCCCAGGGTTGTCGGGATAATTCCCGGTTTTCCCAGAAAATCGTTCGGGCCATAAAGATCCTTATTGTTATAATTACCGATATTCTGTGTTCCCGTCACTCCGGCCGAAAGCCTTAATTTCAATTCGTTCACTTCTTCAATATCCTTCATGAAAGGTTCCTGATCGATTTTCCAGGCAAAAGCCCCCGAGGGGAAAAAACCGTATTTATTGTGCGAACCGAATTTCGACGAACCGTCGAAACGAGCCGTAAAAGTGAAAAGATATTTTTCCATCAATTGGTAGTTAAACCGTCCGAAGACCGAAATCAGTCCGTTTCCGGACGAATTCCCGCTTACATCGTAAGGAGTTGTAGCGCTACTCAGGTTATTCAAGATTTTGTCCATCGGAAAATCGACACCGGTAGCACTGAAATCACCTGCCTTGTAACGCTCGAACGAGACTCCGAACAAAGCATCCAAAGCATGTATCTCCTTAAATGTCTCCTCATATTTCAATGTATTATCCCAAAGGGTACGTACCGATTCGTTACTTCCCCGTACAGCTTTACCGGTATAATTGTTATAATAATTACCTTCCTGTAAAAAACTGGGATAATATTGGTGGGTGAAATTAAAGTTCTTAGCTACAGAGAAAGTTGAACGAAAACGAAGTCCCGGAATAATCTGGGCCTCTCCGAATACCGTCCCATTAAACCGATAAACATCGTTCCGGTTGGTAATCTTCGTTTTGGCCACCGGATTATCTGTCGTACCGATCTTATAATAACTACCGTCCTCTGCATAAACCGGGACATCCGGACGAAACTGTTTGATCTGCCACAACCCTTGTCCTTCCTGGGATTGATCGGTATACGCAAAACTTACATTGGTACCGAATTTCAATACCGAAGTCACATCCCAGTCCAGGTTGATCCGCCCGGTATACCGTTTCAGGTCATCCCCTTTCAATACTCCATTTTGGAAACTCATCCCGAAGGAAGTAAAATATTTCAGTCTTGAACTTCCTCCCCTCACCGAAAGCTCCACACTGTTCGTTGAAGCTTTCTGTGACAATAGTTTATACCAATCTGTATCGGCATCCTTCAGGATAGTCCCTTCTTTAATACTCAAAGCCGTTTCATTGGTCGGATCCACTTTTAACGTATTGATTGCAGCATCCATCATGACATTCCGGAATTCATTCGCATTCAATATGCTGAAATTCTCTATCTGGGTATCGAAATTGGTAAAATACTTCAGATTCAGCTGAGGCTTTTCATTCTGTATCCCCCGTTTGGTTGTAATCAATACCACGCCATTAGCGGCCCTCGACCCATAAATAGCCGCTGCCGAAGCATCCTTCAATATATCGATCGACTGAATATCGTCCGGGTTTATGGCGATCATATCGGCTTGTTCGGCCGGAATACCGTCGATCACATACAAAGGTTCATTGGTACCTTCCAACGAAGTGGATCCCCTCACCCGGATCTTCACCGGTTCACCGGGTTTCGCCGAAGCCATAGACACCTGAACCCCCGGCGCTTTCCCCTGCAAGGCAGAAGCGACATTCATCACCGGTTCCTTTTCCAGATCAGCAGCCCCGACAGAAGATACCGAACCGGTTAAATCCCTGAGCCGGGTAGTACCGTACCCGACCACCACGACCTCGTCCAGCTTCCTGGCTTCCGGCTTTAAAGTAAAATTATAAACCCCGATTCCCGGCATAATCGTCTTCTCCGCCTCTGAATAACCGATAAATGAAGCACTCAACGTCTTCGCCTCAGGGTTTATCCGCAAGGTATAATCTCCGTTGACATCGGTAGCCACTCCTACCATAGTCCCCTTTATCCAAACATTCGCCCCCACAATCGGAGCTCCGTTCTCATCCGTTACCTTACCGTGAACAACCCGCAACGTTTCCGCAGTTTGTTGTTTGTCCCTACTGCCCGGAACCCTAGCCACCGACTGTCCGGGAAGCAATAAAAGCCATACCATTCCGAAAGCTACAGATAGCCATATCGACCAACCTCCGTGTCTTCCTTTCAAAACCGTTTTCTCCATTTCTTGTCTCATAAATTTTCCAGGTTAGAAAGATTCGTTTTTTCACTAGTATTCGCATTTTTTATCAATAAGGTTTGGAAAATCATCGACAAAAAATTCCCTTATCCGTCACCGGACAAGGGAACCCCTTTTTTAGCTTTTCTTTCCTACCGCTAACTTATAGCTTCTTCGATTACTCTTTTAAAATCCATTTTCACTTCCTGCAAATTTTTTCCTCCATAGGTCAGGGATTTTTCACCGACCCGCACAATACCGAAAATCATCTTTTCTTCCTCGTCATACTCCTCATA
>NZ_CFKYFN010000112.1:0-7538 GCF_985060555.1 Odoribacter sp.
TAGCTCAGTCGGTTAGAGCATCTGACTGTTAATCAGAGGGTCCTTGGTTCAAGTCCAAGAGGAAGAGCAAAAAGGTTCGTCAATTAGGCGAACCTTTTTTGTTTTCCCACATTATCCCACACAAAAGACAAACATTTCTATTTCATATTCAAAGATTTAACATACATTTGCCAAATGTAAAGTAAGGAGTTTCATAAAAGCACCTGTCTTTATTTATTAGAAAAACATATTTTAATCCAAACACCAAACTACAATGAAAACTCTTTTATTCTTTTTAGTCATAGGATTCAGCCTATGTACCGCTGGTAAAGCACAAACCTCTCTTGTTTCTACGCGAGAAAAATTCCGCCACCATGAAATATCCGTCAGTTACGGCTTCCTCCCCATTACCGACGCCAATAGTATAGCCGAAGAGTTTATTGCTCCGACAGCAAGTTTTGGAATCTATACACGCGAGAAGACCAGCTATTACGGCGCTCTGAATATCAGTTATATTTATAGAATCAACCGTAAAATCAGCCTAGGCGTAACCGGAGGAATAACCGGTAATAGAGGGACGGCCAGTAGCCTTTATGAAGTTTTGGATGAGAATAAGAACGATGACCGGCGCTATCTGTATATCCTCCCCACCTTCCGGTGGCATTGGTTCACCCGCCCCCAATTCTCCCTATATTCCTCTGCAGGGCTCGGCGCCTATTTCCTCCGGAACAGCTTTGGAGGAGACACTTATCACAAAAAGGAATTTGCCTATCAGTTCAGTTTTCTGGGTATCGAATATGGAAATCAGTTTGCCTTCTTCACCGAATTCGGCGTAGGATATACGGGAACAATCGTGGCAGGCGGACGTTTCCGCTTCTGATTCACGAACCCGCCACTGCCAGCGTCAGGATACTAACATGTACGCCTCCCACATCTTTAAGCGCATCGGCACATGCAGTTGTAGTGGCTCCGGTGGTCAGTACATCATCCACAATAAGGATATGTTTCCCCACAAAGCGTTCCGGATAGCGGAGAAGGAAAATACCGTCTACATTTTCCCAACGCTCGTAAGCAGACTTTCGGGTCTGCGTTTCCGTATGTCTTCTGCGCAGCACGGAGGACACATCAATAGGAATACCCGTTACGGCAGAAACGCCGCGCGCTATACATTCACTCTGATTGTATCCGCGCAACTTTTGTTTGCGGGGATGTAGAGGAACGGGGATAATTACGTCTATACCACGGAAAAAACCGGTAGCCGCCAGCTCCGCTGCCATAAAACGCCCCATTATTTCTCCCAAATCTTTCCGGCCTCCATACTTCAGTTGATGCAGGATGTGGCGGAAATCACTTCCTTTGTGATAATAAAAGAAGGAAGTGCCGCGTTCCAGAGGTATCTTCCCCCAAAACATACGCTCCACGGAGTTGTCTTCGCGAAGATGATAGTTTGTCCGTGGCATATTCATATTACACCTGATGCAAATGCCCTCTTCTCCCTCTTGCAAAGAGCTCCCGCATACAGCACACTGACGCGGGAAGAAGAGATGGACAAAGGACAAGAACCAGGCTTTAAATGTGTTTTCCATAAAAAAGTGTAATAAGGCAATAAGAACCGTATCAGAATGGCAGCGCCTCCCGTACCAACCGCAAAAACAACGGATGCAGCGGCCCGTTGGTGGCTATGATATGATGCCCTTCTATAAAGTTCTCGTTTCCCAAAAAGTCTGTTACCTTACCGCCGGCTTCCAACACCATGAGTGCAGCCGCAGAGAAATCCCACTTACCGATAAAAGCTTCCAGCCAAGCGTCAAAACGTCCGGCAGCCACATAGCAGAGGGCAAGCGCCGCCGAACCATTCATGCGAATGCCTGCAACCTTACCGTAAAGTTCGTGTATCAAATGTTCGCCCGTACGGGCATACTGCTCGAAATTGTAGGGTAACTCTGTCACCACAAAAGCGTCTTTCAGTTCACTGACAAGCGAAACACGCAACCGTTCTCCGTTCACATAGGCTCCTCCTCCTTTCCAAGCATAAAAACACTCGTCTCGGCAGGGTTCATAAACCACACCCAGCAAAAGCGACTGCTTGTCACGCAAGGCAATACTTACACAATAGGGAGCATTGTCGTGAATATAGTTCGTTGTCCCATCCAAAGGATCCACTACCCAGCAATACGTTTCGTCACTATAGGCAGCAGACCCTTCTTCGGCAATGAATCCGGCTTCGGGAAGCAATTTCCTAAGGGCAGATACAACCTTTTTCTCGGAAGCCTTGTCCACATAAGATACATAATCGTGCGCATGTTTTTCCTGCACCACCTCCCGACGGAAACTTTTCCGCTCTTCCTTCAAAAAATGCCCGGCTTCACGGGCTACACAGCAGACAGCCTCTGTCAACGCCTTCAAATTTTCCATATTCTTATATTATTTACCATTCGCATCTTCCTGATAAATGAGCCTCCCCCGTTGGCTGACCGTCCACTCACCGTCTTCCAGACGTACGTTTTTCGTATCATCATCTTCCACATTCCAGGCATATCCACCGGCAGGCAGACCTCGACGGTCCAGAATTTCGTTCGAAACACCTTCCTCCGAGAAAAACAACTCCACTTGCGTAGAGTCCGGACTGAACACCAAGAACAAAGTCTTCCCGGCATCATCCACTGCATTCATGCGGACACCTTTCTCCCACAAACGGATGCAATCTTTCTGCACCTCGCTCCACGTATATCCGGCAGAAGCAATACAACCATGTTCGTCTTTATCACTACCAACCACGGCCTCTTTTTCCTTTCTCTCCGAAGTTTCCGCTTCCTTTTTACCGCCGTTTCCACAACCGGTCAACAAAGCTCCGGCACATATCAGGCACATAGATACAACCTTCATATTCATACGCTTGTTTTTATTAGTTTTCAATTGACAAAGTTAAAAACAAATCGGCAGTACTAAAAGTTTCTTCCCTTTTTATACGCACGGCTCTTTCGTTTAAAGGAGTTATCGGGAGTCAGAAGGAGTCATCAGCCGGCAAGTCGGCTTAGGAGTTAAAGCCGATAGTTCTGTGAATACATACACAAGAGTATCGGCTGTAACCCCTAGCGGAGCAAAGTGATAACTCCTCTAACTCTCTTGCTTGTCATGGCTTGAGATATACCACTGTTTTTCCACTACCATATTTGCGAATAATACCTTCTTCCAGAAATAGGTTCAAATCGGCCACCGCCTGATGTTTCGCCTTTCCGGTCAGCTGTTCATAATCAGTACGCGTAATGCAGCCATACTTATTCAAATGCTGCAACAGTTTTTTTCTCCGCTCCTCCAGTGTCAATTTGGAATGAGAGATATAGGGAGATGCTTTCCGTTCCAGCTCCATCGTCTGAAAGCGGTTGCGGAATTTACTGCCGATACGCAAGTTTACATTCTGAAAATGCACGGACGGAGAGCGAATATCCTTTTTATTCGCCACGGCCTTGTCGCACTTCAATGATAACGAAAAGAATCCCAATTCGCCCACTTCAACTATCCATCCGTCTGCCAGCCAGCTGTGCAACTCATCCGTTATAGCCTGCAACGTGCCATCGAGAATGGCAGGGCTGAAACCGGTAGCCTTGTGAACCAGTTCGCGGAATTTATCGGCAGGAATGGTTCCTTTGGGAAGAATACGGGCGTGAAGCAGCTTTTCTTCACCGTCCTCCGGAGAAGGATTGGGGGTCTGGTATAAATCGTAATAAGCACTCATATAATTTAGAATATCAGTTGGGCAATATTATTCATTCAATGCTGCAAGAACAAGTCCTGATGCACCGAGTTTAATTCGTTAGACAGTTGTTGCTGTTTCGTTAAACGTCCATCTTACGAAAGAACAACAATTGTCTAACGGAAAGAAGACATCTGTCTAACGAATTAAAAACAACGCCCAAAAGTATTAATAAAAAGGGAAGTAGGGATTAAAAAAGGGGAAAAATCGCTCTAATAATAGGTTCATTGGCGTAATAAAAGCTTTTATTCAGTTGGTTTTTAAACAGACTCTTAAATGAGCAAAGTTGAGAATAAAAAGTTGCCGTTCCAAACAAAGAAAGAATGTTTATTTTGCTCCTGCTGGGCAACTCCATAACATCGCCATAGAACACCTTCCAAGCAGCGACTCTACTTTTATAGCGGAACAAATAAATTTCTATCGGTTGTCGTCTACGCGACAATTGGTTATGATAAAAGACAAAAGCCATATTAAAGAAGCTGTTCTCTATGGAGGTCTTAAATATGATGCTGATACAACAGCTTTAGTAGTCGAAAACAAAAAATATACTGATATTCCTCGAGACTTGAATATTCAACATACCTTCTATCCGGATTCCCTAAACCTGCGTGACGGAGCCAAATACCTTCCCGCCACTAAGATAGAAGCTGAACAAATTAAACAAGCACTAGAGAATACGAGACTTCAGCCAGCCTTATATATGGATTTACGAGGTACAGAAGAATCTTTTAAAGCTTTATCAGGTAAGAATATCAGTATGCTACATATCGCCACTCATGGTTTCTATTGGACAGAAACAGAAGCCAGACAGACAAAGGATCTTGATTTCTTGATGATGGGAGACAATAACCAATCACGCTACGTAGAAGACAAAGCATTGACTCGATCAGGACTGCTATTGTCAGGAGCAAATATTGCACTGAAAGGAAATCCTTTGCCGGAAGGATTAGAAGACGGCATACTCACCGCCAAAGAGCTTGCCGGTTTAGATTTACGAGGGTTAGACCTGGTAGTACTTTCTGCCTGCCAAACCGGACTGGGAGAAATAACCGGTGACGGAGTATTCGGCTTGCAACGCGGTTTCAAAAAAGCGGGAGCCAACACATTATTAATGAGTCTCTGGAAAGTGGACGATAATGCTACTCAACTCTTGATGACACAGTTTTACAAGAATCTGCTCGCAGGAAAGAGCAAATTTGAATCTTTGCGCGAGGCCCAGAAGTATGTACGTGACTACGAAGTTGAAATTGAAACAACTCCCGACAAGCGCTGGCAGTCAGAAGCCAGGCAAAAAGAAAAACAGAGCAAAAAGCCTATGCCCAAAGAGTTCAAGAAAATAAAAAAATATAAGGATCCCTTTTACTGGGCTGCATTCATTTTATTGGATGCAATTGATTAACTCTTAATTTATGAAAAACATGAAAAATTACTTATTGTGCATATTCCTTGCAGTATTTACCATCAGTATTTATGGGCAAAACCACAAGAATGCTGCGGACTATAGGACAGATGCAATAAATGGAAACGCGATTGCACAATTCTATCTCGGACAGAGCTACTTTAGGGGATGGGGTATAAAACCTGATACCATACAAGCCGTTTATTGGTGGCGAAAGTCGGCTGAGCAAGGAAATCCTGCTGCACAAAACAATATGGGTGCAGCCTATAGTAATGGCTGGGGGAATTTAACTCAAAATAAAGAAACGGCCATCTATTGGTATAAAAAAGCAGCTGAAAAAAATGGGGCTTTTCCACAAAAGAACCTTGGACGCATATATGAAGACAAAGAAAACTATGAAGAGGCTTTTATCTGGTATAAAAAAGCCGCCGAACACAATAATAGCCCGGAATCTTATTATGCACAAAGCCGCTTAGCCTATTTACTGAAAAACGGGTTAGGAGTCACAAAGAATTACCCCGCCGGAATGGCATGGACAAAACGAGCAGCTAAAAACGGGAATGCAAGCGGACAGATTTCGCTTGCAATCTCTTATGAATACGGCATAGACAACATCTTGAGAAAAGATGGGAATTCAGCGTTATATTGGTACAAAAAGGCTGCTCTCAACAAAGACATTGGAGAACTCCAGAAGTCTATAGCAGAAGCTGCCATAGAAAGATTGGAAGAAGCGGGATTCAACGGACAGAATACTCTCCTCAAAATGATACCGGACTATAAACCATTCTACACTGCACCTTCGGAAAGTGAACAGAAAAGCATGCATGAATCTGTTCGCAATAGCACGGTAGAGTGGGGAAAAACAATAGAAGGAGAGGCTTCTCTAGGACAAACCCAAAATGATGAAATAAATGGATTCAGGGTAGAATTCAAAGAAGATAATATTAAAATTGGCTTTACTAAAAACTCAGAATTCACTTTATTCATCCATATTCAAGAAGATGACATAATAGTTAAAAATGGCTCTGAAAATGGTGTAGAATACAACCGAAACACCGGAAAACCGTATATGCTGCTCCGCCCCTACAGTTATGAAATAGAAGCCAAAGAATATCCCGGACAAATATTTGAACGGACAAACTACACAAACGGGAATAAATATTGGGGAGAAACCTATAATGGACAACGCCACGGATACGGCATTCATATCTGGGAAAATGGGAATATGTGGTTCGGCCCTTGGAAGGATGGTGAAAGAAATGGATACGGCGCTTACTTTGATATTACGGCACACACCATTCAGTCAGGAAAATGGATTGGAAATGAATTGATAGCCGGTACTTCTTATATCTGTAAAGAAAAAGCGGAACCGGTTCTTCCAGCCAGAACCAGAACCGTTTCAAAACCATTTTCCTATAGCGGTACTGTTCGCTATATAAATTTACCGACCAGCTCATACATGTCATACATCACAGAAGCCATCAACAAATGGGGGAAATGCCGTACCGGAGCAATCACTATGTATGGAGCAGGAGTAGGAGTGTATGGGAATAGTGGATATGCCTACACCGGCAGTACTCCCAGCAAGCTTAAGAAACGTATAGAAGAAGCCAACAGCAGCAATGCTGAAATAACAGACATCAACATCACTGAAAATGGCAACTATGTAATTATCTTAGGCGGTTCAGGGTATTGGACTCTTGGTTATCCGGATGCATTCCTCAAAAAACTGGAACAATATCGTACAGGAGATTTAAGAGACGACAATATTCTTTCGGCCTGCTTCAATGATAGAGGAGAATGGGTAGTTATCACGGACAAGCATTACAGCTATTCAAATGAAACCATCAAAAATTTCATACTGAAAGCCGAAGAACTATACGAAGAGGTTTACTATGCCTATATTACCAATTACGGGATGATAGCTTGCTGCAAAAACGGAGTATATTACAAAAACATTCCATCCAATTTGGCAGAGGCATTGAAGAAACTCACATTCAAACCCAAAGTCATCAAGTTTACAGACAATGGATTGTACTTGATTACAGATGGAGAATCACAAAATTATTATTTTAGATTTTCATCGGTTAGACTTAACCGATTGAGGAATAAACTTTTAGCGAATTATTTGAAAAGTGGCGGTAACGAGTTAGCAACCGTGCGAATTTCAGCGTTTTGCGTTGCTATGCTGTCAAATAACTCTTTCATTTGCAAATATAGCATCTTTTTTCGAAAGTACGAACTATCGGCGGCAGTTTTATAAAATCGACTGGCGAAAAAACAAATAGAATTTTCCAAAATAGCTTGGGATAAGCCATTTGGAAAATCCAGTGTAAGCTGCCCCCTAAAACCAAGCGATTCTGCCCCCTTGTGCTAAAATAATCCTACCCCCTTGATTCCAATATA
>NZ_CFKYFN010000113.1:0-14010 GCF_985060555.1 Odoribacter sp.
AAGGCAAAATACCCCCTTGTAGAATCGGATATTTGATTTCAGTCTCCAATAGGGATACGAATAAATCGAGGGTGCCAAATACTTTTTGGACACCCTCTTCCAAACAAAATTGATATATTTGCAAAGTCTAAAGAATCTGAGAACTCAGAACGGACACACTAAGTGAAACACTACCCTCAAAGGTTAGGTTTACCTGTAACTTCATATAAAAAATCCATTGTCTAGTTGGAATGTATAAATGGCAGAACTTTACTTACATGAACACCAGATCGGTCACGTTGGGATTCTTTAACGACAAACTCGACCCTGTGAACTCGATACGATTCGATAAGTATGAACTAACGGAAATAAATTTCAATGGTGACACGTTTAACCCTTACCAGCAAAATAGCCCCTGTTATCATGTAAAGGATACTCGTGCGGAACAATCTTTATCAATAGAGCATATACCACTTGCCAACTTTCAACAGGTTTTAAATACAATCTGGGAAGCTGAAAGTAAGAAATAGTAATATAAAAAAGAAAAGCCAGTATTTTATATTATTTATAAAGTTGCTGGCTTGAATTTCATATTTTTACTTCTATTTACTATCAAACACTTGACAATATATCAAAAATAACCAACACTTAATAATCTGTTATTTCTAGCGTTTTTGTTTTGTCTTCAACAATCACTATATTTGCAAAAAGAGAATGACTACATGAATCTGATTGAATTAAATATGGATAAAATCATTGCCTTGTGCAAGAAGTACAAGGTTAGTAAATTATTCGTATTTGGTTCTATCCTCACGAATCGTTTTAATAAAGAAAGCGATGTTGATTTCATAGTTAATTTCGACAAAGCACAAGTAACAGATTATTTTAGTAATTTCTTTGACTTGAAATACGCTTTAGAAGATATATTGGGAAGAGAAGTTGATTTACTGGAAGAACACGCTATTCGTAATCATTATTTGAAAGAAACTATCGAGCAAACCAAAGCATTAATATATGGATAACTTTACCAAGAAACACTTGCAAGATATACTTAATGCGATTGATGACATTGAAACATTTTTCGAGGGACAACCAAAATTGTTTGAAGAATTTTGTCGAGATATACGTTTACAAAGAGCGATTGAGAGGTGCATTGAAATTATCGGTGAGGCGATGAACAGGATATTAAAAGAGAACAAGGATATAGCCATCACTAACGCTCGTAAAATCGTGGACGCTCGTAATTATATCGTACATGGTTATGATAGTCTTTCGGTTGATATTCTTTGGAGTATTGTTGTCAATCACCTCCCCCGTTTGAAAAATGAAGTGGAAAAATTACTACAAGAATAATATTAAGCGGTAAATCCATTTAGTGGAAAAATACAAAATTCTACTCTCTATATACAATTATAAATGGCACTATAAAATATTTGTTTGTCCTTTATTTTTATTATTAAAAGGCAAACAGGCTGTAATTCCCGCTGGAACATCTATTTCTGCAACCGTGGCAACAGATACTTATATTAAATTGTAATGCAAAAGGGGTGATTATTATTTAAAAATGTCTGTTTATAATCATATTTTGTTAATATGATTTTACGTTGACTCATCGTGCGTATGTCAACTTGGGTGCGAGGGGATGATAGACTTCGGTTTGGGATTTCTAAAAATATCAGGATATAACATTTGTAATCTCTCCATGTTTACATACCTGAATAAATCCATTTCATGGAAAATTCGATAATGTTCTACACCAAACCATTCTGAATTGGAGGTTTTTCCTTTCTCATGTAATTTCATAGGAACAAATTTTTCTAACAAACAAAAGAGTATCTAATTCAGGAAAGAACATCAGACCAATCATTTACATGTACAAAGGTACTTGTAGAATAGGATACGACAAAGTAAATATGCCAGAATATCAAATATTTATGTATGTAATGATGTATTGATTCATTTTTATGTAGACAGCTTTGAAGATAAAGAATATTGCATTTTAGATATTCCTCATAACAGAATTGTAGTTAGTGAGCGATTTCCTTCATTTTAGGTATTATATGCCAACTCTGAGGAAAAGTCACTGACTTAAATATTTAACCATTAGTTGCTCGTAACATCATGGTTTTCTCATCAACATTCACTATTTTTGCAAAAAGAGCAAATATGAAACAAGCTATTATCAATAAACTAAGAGAGTTCTTCACGCTACAACCAGTTGAGAAAGCATGGGTGTTTGGTTCTTATTCTCGTGGAGAAGAATCAAGGGAGAGTGATATTGATATACTTGTACGCTTTGACAAGAATGCTAATGTTACTCTTTTCAAGTATATCGGTATTGTGAACGCCTTACAATCTCTTCTGCACAAGAAAATTGATTTGGTGGAAGAAGGACAGTTGAAAGATTTCGCTAAAGAATCGGCTGAACAGGATAAAATATTGATCTATGAGAGAGAAGCCTAAAGATATCAACCGCTTGTCCCATATAATAGAGGCAATTGATAACTTGTTCGAAGTTACTAAAGGTATCAGTTTTGACGGGTACAAGGGAAATAAGACACTCCGTTTGCCGTTATCAAAAATTTACAGATAATTGGAAAAGCGGCATATTTACTGACAAATGAATTTAAAGAAAAGCATCCAGAAGTTGAATGGAAAGTTATAATTGGAATGCGCCATGTTTTGGTACATGATTATTATCAAATCAGTGATGAAATGGTGTGGGCTACAATTCAAACAGAACTACTGCCATTAAAAGAGAAGGTTGAGTTATACAAACGTAAATTAGAATAAAATATCATCACAGATAAAATATACTGGCAATAGATTCACTTCTATTGCTTTTTTTATTTGGTGGAAAATTGTAGCAAATTTAATTATATATACCCAATAGAAATATTATTCACCAATTTACGTATTTCAATTAGAGATATGAATTAAATTGAAATTTTATGTATAACCAATTAATAACAAAAAGTATGTGTATAAAAATCATATTCCAACCACCATAATTTAGTGCTAAATTGTTTATATATAAGCTATATATTACTTATATTTAACAAAGTGTAAGAAAGGGGGGGATGATAGAATCGCTTGCCGATCGTTGGTACGTGGCTGTGAATCTATTATCTTTATGCCGTAATAAAATATGATGATGATGCAGGATATAATAAACGGACGCTGCGGTTGGTGTAAAACAGACGAACTGTATGTGAAATACCATGATGAGGAGTGGGGAAAATTGGTAACCGACGATAGGAGGCTGTTTGAGTTTCTGGTGTTGGAGAGTGCACAGGCGGGCTTGAGTTGGATAACGATTCTTAGAAAACGTGAAGGATATCGTAAAGCTTTTTACAATTTCGATGCCGGATTGGTTGCACAAATGACCGATGAAGATGTCGAACGGTTAATGCAGTTTGACGGTATTGTGAAAAATCGTTTGAAAATTAAGTCGACAATCACCAATGCAAGGCTATTCCTTGCCATACAAAAGGAGTTCGGTAGTTTCTATGATTATACACTGTCGTTTTTTCCTGACCGGAAGCCGATTATCAATGCTTTTCGGTCATTGAGTGAAATTCCGGTGTCTTCACCCGAATCCGATGCCATGAGTAAAGATATGAAAAAGCGTGGATTTAAATTCTTCGGAACTACGATTTGTTATGCCCATTTGCAGGCTTCAGGGTTTATCGACGATCACCTGACGGATTGTTTGTGTCGGAAAGTTGTCCGACAGGATGGATAGGGAATACGTTATATATGAGTACATGGTTATCATCAGATTAAAGATGAGATGGCTTGGAACACAATACAAAAAAAGAGTTCTTCGGTTTATGCTCTAAGTCGTGGCATTCTGTCGGTCATAGCCTGGAGGATGAATTTGCATTTTTTAGCCAGGCTGCAGGTTTTCGGATACCTGGCTAAAAAATGATCAGATCGGATTGAAGGGAAATAGCGGTCTATAAGATCATATTGAATATAAATCCCGATAGGATAATAAAAGAGGCCACTGTGCCGAAGAATATCCCGATCAGCCGCCAGGTCATCACTTTCTTTAAAAGTGTCGCTTCGGGTAATGAAAGCCCTACTACGGCCATCATGAACGCAATGGCTGTTCCTACCGGGATTCCTTTGGCTACAAAAACCTGAATGACAGGAATAATCCCTGCAGCGTTGGCATACATGGGAACTGCCAGAATGACCGACAACGGTACTGCATACCAGTGTTCTTTCGACATATAAGTTTCGAAAAATCCTTCGGGGACGAATCCATGCATGGCTGCTCCGATGCCAATACCGATGATCACATATAGCAATACACCTCTTACAATACCCCAGGCATCACGCAGAATGACCGGTAACCGTTTCATAAAAGGCGTTCCGGTATTTTCCCAGGATTCACTTTCTGTTTCCGAATTTTGCTGAATGCTTTTCACCCAATCGCTTAGGTAACGTTCTAACCTGAAACGGTTCAAAACGATTCCGCCGATAATTCCCAATAAAATACCGCTTACCACATATACAACTGTGATTTTCACTCCGAATGTACCCAGGAACATGGCTACCGCTACCTCATTTACCAGCGGAGAGGTAATCAGGAAGCTTAACGTAACTCCCAGGGGAATCCCGCCTTTGACGAAGCCGATGAATAACGGAATGGATGAGCATGAGCAAAATGGCGTTATCGCTCCGAACAAAGCGGCAAATACATACTCCAGCCCATATAACCGGCGGGTAGTTAGATAGTGACGTAACCGCCCGATCGGGAGATAAGCATTTACTACTCCCATCACTACGCTGATTAAAAATAATAATAGGATGATTTTCACCGTATCGTAAAAAAAGAAATTCACGGCTTCTCCCAGATGACTTTTTGCCTCTAGGCCGAAAATCCCGTAGACCAACCAATCTGCAAATTTCTGTATCATAATCGAATTGTTTACTTCTCTCTTGTCATTATAAAATTATTTGAATACCGTTCCCAGATCTTCTGCTGAAATAAAGCCTGTGTGCCGGAATATTTCATGTCCGTTATTATCTAATATGATTTGTGTAGGAATGGCGGCGATTCCGAAATATTTCGTCCATTCCTGTGTTTCTTGCTTCGACACATTCATAAACCGAACTTTAACCCTTTTGCCGTATGTTGTTCGGATATCTTCCATGACACGTTCCATTTTCCGGCAGCTTCTACAACCCATCGCTCCGAATTCCAGAAAAGTATATTGCAGTCCTGTATCGCGTCGGTCTTTGTAGTTGTACAAGATTTGTATGCTATCTGCTATGCTTGCTGCCGTCGTTTCGTTTTGCATCCGGCTCATTCGGGTGGAACCTAGCCGGATGAAAGTATCCTGTAATGCAAAGAGAACTATAAGGATAACTATAGGTAAAGTAACCGTTATTCCTGTTTTTATCAGTTGCCTTTTCATTCCTTCCTCCGATTTTTATAATAACCTGATCAGATAATAGAGGCCGGTGCCGGTGAATAACCAGCCGACAATCCTTCGCATCCATCGTTCGAACACCTGTAGGCGATTGTAGAAACGTCCGATTCCTGCAATACTGTAGGCCAGCAGCCAGGCCACTACCGCTACCGGTAAAGCTGTGGCTACAGCAAAAACAACAGGAAACCACATCCCGCCTGTTGAGATCGCTGCCATCGGTATCAGCAGACCGAAGTAGAAAACCCCGCTTGTCGGACAGAAAGCCAAGGCAAATAATATACCCAATGTCAGACTACCTACACCACCTTTCAGGGTTTGCAGTTTTTCATTGTCTCCCGAAAAACCGAATTTCGGAAGATTCAACCGTTGCCCCCATAGCATAAATCCACCGGTAAGCAATAGTAAAGGTGAAATAATCCATTCCCCCCACTGACTGATTCCTTTTTGTATGGCGAACATACTTGCTCCTTCCCGTAAAATGGGGATAACCAGCAGGCCCAGGACTGTATAGGTAATAATCCGCCCCAAGGTATAAAGTAACCCGTTTCGAAAAATTCGTTTCCGGTTACCGATATCCCGGCTGATAAAACCGATAGCCGTTATATTTGTTGCTAAAGGGCAGGGGCTTATTGCGGTCAGTAAACCCAGTACGAAAGCTGTCACGACAGGTAGACCGCTATTCATTAAAATGTCCGGAGATTCCATTATTTCATCAATATTTCAATTTTTTCTTTCAATCCTGCTTTAAATCCTTCGGGATCGCTTGTTGCCTTCGAAAAAGCAAATTCTGTCATATTGTTTCGCTGTTCCTGCCCATCTTTCCAGCGATTTACAAACAGAGATGACCAGGTGACTTCATACCGATCCGCTATTTTTTCTCCTTCTTTATCCGAAATATCTACTGTCCGGTATACGATCTGTCCGGTTTTCACTGCTTCTGCGAGACTTCCTGTCAGCAATTCTTTTGTCTGTGCCTCGATGCTTTTACAAGTCATACAACGTTGTTTCCCATGAAAATAAATTACCTCCACCCGGTCGCCGGTTACGGTTTGTTCCTGTAGCTGCAAGTTTCTGCTTTGCTTTTCTCTGCAGGCGGAGAATAGAGTCAATGTAATCAATAAAGTTGTGAGTCGCATGGTCGTTTATTTTACAAGTAACTTTTTAACCTCACTAACGGTCGGCTTTCGGCCGCTCGATACCACTTTACCGTCGATTACCAAGGCTGGCATGCTCATTACGTTATACTTCATAATCTCGGTCAGTTCCTCTACTTTTACGACCTTCGCTTCAATACCGGTTTCCGATACAGCTTGTATTACTGCTGTATAAAGTGCTTTACAACTTGCACAGCCTGTTCCTAATACTTTAATTTCCATCGTTTCAAAATATTAAATAGTGAATAATTCTCATCATACAAGATTCTTGTTATTATTGTTTGTAATTCGTAGAATTACGAACAATATTCGCATAAAAAAGCCTGCTGTTTTCAGCAACAAGATTTTTTGTCTTTACAATGACAGAAAAAAACTGAAAATAATCGTTTGGCTTCCTCCCAATTGGTCCGGTTGATACAATATTTCACTTTCGGTGCCTCTATTTCTCCCTGTATCAATCCGGCTTCCTTTAATTCCTTCAAGTGTTGTGAAACCGTTGCTTTGGCTATCGGTAATTCTTCATGGATATCTCCGAAAAAGCAGGTTTCCCGTCCTGCCAGAAATTGCAGGATAGCCATTCGGGCCGGATGTCCCATTGCTTTAGCGTAGCGGGCTATTCGTTCTTGTTCGTCTGTATAATCTTTAGTCTTCCCCATAAATCAGTTTTATTGTTCGCAAAGTTACGAACAATATTTCAAACGACAAAATTCTGGCAGGAAATACTATAGAAATCTCTGCCGGACATTTGAAACAGAAACTCTGATCAGGAAATCGTTCATATGCTTATTATTACCCCGAAATGCCGGTCTCATCCAGTCGTCCCGGTACTGTTTGGGAGTGATATCAAGGTATTAATTTCCCATTGTGAGTTGAAGTAAGCAATGGCTGTTACATTGTCGGCATTACGGTACCTTCCTGGTCCTGATATCGGGCCTGAATTGCTAAGATCTGCCCGGTTTTACGACATTGTAATCAGAGGGGGGTGATGGGATCGATCGGAGTGCCTTCAAAAGATGTTGTGGTGGACTGACGGGAAAGGAACATATGGTCGGTCCCATAAAACCAAAGTTGTATACCGGATAACATTATTATTTTGTTATAAGTTTCCCGGTGCTTTAGGAGTCGTTATAGGTAGTATCGTTTTAGCTTATGGTTGCCTGAAATTTTATGACATACCGGTAAGGAAATATCTGGCGAACCGGTTTTTAAAACATAAAAACAAGATATAGTTTAGGTTTGTAAAGGAGAGCTGTTGGGGTATGAAGGTTACTCTTCCGTTTTTTCCGTTGGCCGTATCATAACAATGGATAGGACATTATTGAAGCCGAATACATAAGATAAAGACCGATGGAAGCAAAATTTGATTTGAAAGTAGCCGGGAATTTATGGTTTTTTTTGCCATAAGCCGAGGTGCTCCATCCAGCGTTGAGCGACAGGGATAATCAAGGTCATCACGAAAACGGATACCGGATAGACCCAGCTTTCGGTTTTTTACAACACGGGAAGTACACAGACGGATATCATCGGAATAATGTAGTCCGGGTGAATAGAAGACTTAGCCCTGCAAACAGAAAAGCGATCGCTACGTTGACCACCAAAGGAAATGAGGAGTAAAGCACCAGGAGAACACCGGTACAGGCGCCAAGAGTCATTAACGATAACATTTGTCCGGCTTCGATATGCCATACCCGTTTATCGACAATCCACATGCCGATGATAAGAGCTGCTATTTCAGGAAAGATAATCTCTTTCTCATGCAGGATTTCGGCAACTCCTGTCATCAGTAGTATCATGATCAGCGAACAGGCATACCTTCGGCGTTGAAGGGGATCGTTGAATAATAATAAATGGTTGTCCGAATTGTCCTGGTACTTTAGAGGATTCATGCGATTGGCGTGTACATTATTCCAAATCGTGTAATTTATAGTCTCCGGCTTTATTCTGGATGACTTGTTGTAACTCGTTTAAAGAAAATTCTTTATCTGTGAATTCGATTGTCGCTTCCGGAGGATCGAGCGTTACGATTGCTTTTACACCGTCGATGCTGTTCAGTGCTTTTTCAACGTGTGCACGGCAATGACCACACATCATGCCGTCGATAGTAAATCTTTTTTTCATGACTTTTTTATTTATAGGTTCAACTTCTTCGATCCGTACCTCGTTCCCCCTCGGGATAAGGCTTATTTTTTTCCGTTTCAGCCGTAAACTATTGCTTACTACACTCACACTGCTGAATGCCATAGCTGCTCCGCCGATCATTGGATTGAGCAGGAAACCGCAAACCGGATAAAGTATGCCTGCTGCAATAGGAATACTGACCAGGTTGTAAATAAAAGCCCAGAACAGATTTTGCCGGATGGTTTTCACCGTCAGCCGTGATAAACGGATCGTTTCCGGTATTTTCAGCAGGTCGGAGGAAAGGATGGTGACCATAGCAGTTTCCATGGCGATATCACTTCCTTTTCCCATGGCGATACTCAAATCTGCCTGTGCCAATGCGGCGCTGTCGTTTATTCCGTCGCCGACCATCGCTACCCGGGCACCTTTTTGTTGCAGTTGTTCGATAAAGATAGCTTTGTCGTGAGGAAGAACGCCCGACCGGTAATGGCCGATGTTTGCTTTTCGGGCTATAGCCTGTGCTGTACCGGCATTATCTCCGGTCAGCATGTAAACGGTCAGCCCTATTTTTTCCATCTGCCGGATGGCTTGTAATGAGGTCGGTTTTATCTCGTCGGTGATCGCGATTATGGCCAGGGCCTGGGTCGAATGACCGAACCAGACGACTGTCTTGGCTTCTTTGAGCCAACTTTCGGCCCTTTGTTTTAAGGGTTCCGGGAGGATGACGCCATTGTCTGTGAGTAATTCAGCGGTTCCGGCGTAATAGGTTTCATCGCCTGTCCGGCCTTTTATTCCTTTACCCGGTATCGTTTCGAATCCGGTGACCGGAATAGATGTTTCTTGTCCGAATTCCCTGACTATCGCTTCTGCCAGCGGATGTTCCGACAAACGTTCCAGACTGTATATTATTTTCCGGGCTTCCGTTGTTTCTGTATGCGAGTAAGTATTTACGACCCTTGGATGCCCTTCGGTTATCGTACCTGTTTTATCTAATACAATCGTATCGATTTTCCGGGCAATCTCCAGGCTTGTCGCATCTTTTATCAGAATGCCGTGTTCAGCTCCCTTTCCGATTCCTACGATGAGTGCTGTCGGAGTAGCCAGGCCCAGGGCACAGGGGCAGGCAATGATGAGGACGGTGATCATAGCCAGCAGACCGTGGGAAAAACCGGCAGTCGGTGCGAATAAACACCACAACCCGAAAGTCAACAAGGCTATACCGATGATAACGGGTACGAAAATACCGGCTATTTTATCTACCAGTTTCTGTACAGGGGCTTTACTTCCCTGGGCATCTTGCACCATGCGGATGATTTGAGCCAGCATGGTATCGGCCCCTGTTTTGTCGGCAGTGAAATGAAAAGCCCCTTTCTGATTCACCGTTCCGGCATATACCTTTTCGCCGGCTTGTTTGTGTACGGCTATAGGCTCACCGCTGAGCATGCTTTCATCGACGTATGAATCCCCGCTTATTACCGTCCCGTCAACAGCGATACGTTCTCCGGGTTTTACAGCTATCGTATCTCCGATCCGGGCATTTTCGATCGGTACGGTTTGTTCGCCCGATCCGGTAACGATCGTAATTGTTTTGGGTTGCAGACCCGCTAGTCTACGGATAGCCGTTGAGGTGTTTTGTTTCGCCCGTTCTTCGAGTAAGCGGCCCAGAAGAATAAAAGCTATAATACCGCTTGCAGCCTCGAAATACAAATGGGGCGTTATCCCCCGCGATAACCAGAAATCCGGGAACAATAGATTGAATACACTGAATAGATAAGCGATACCGGTGCTGTTGGCAACCAGGGTATCCATATTGGAAGTACCGTGTTTCAATTGCTGCCAGGCACTGAGGTAGAATCTGTTTCCGAAACCTAAAACGACACAGGTCGAAAGGAACCATAAAACATAGTTCATGTAAGGAATATTCACAAACACCATACTGATGACCATGATCGGTAGCGATAATAAAATAGCCCCGAAGGTCTGAATTTTCAATAAACGGTATTTTTCGTTTTGTATTTGTTTGGCCTTCTCCTCGCCCTGTTGGTCTGTCTCGGTCAGCAGATCGTATCCTGCATCTTGCACCGCATTTTTCAAGGCCTGAACAGAACAGATCTCCGTATCGTAGACGACCTGGGCCTGGGCGGTTGCGTAGTTTATATTGGCTTCACATACACCGGGTTGTTCATGAATGACTTTATCTATTCTCGCTGCACAAGAGGCACAACTCATTCCTACCACCGGAAAAGTTTTTTTTATTTTCATACGCTTAACCTTTATATGATCTCTTTCCGGACAAAGATAAGGTATACCGGCCGATGTACTGTTATAAAATTATGGATATGATTTATATCTTACACTTTATCCAAAGGGGAGCGTTTGTTGCCTTTCAGACGTTTAAATTCACTGGGGGACATTCCGGTTACCTGCCGGAACTGGGAACTCAAATGAGCGACACTCGAATATTGGAGCTGTGTGGCTATTTCGCCGATCGTCAGCTCGTCGTAAATGAGTAATTCTTTGATGCGTTCTACTTTTTGAGCAATATAGTATTTCTCTATGCTGATACCGTTTTCTTCGGAAAAAAGTTTACTTAGCAAGCTGTAGTCGTAATGACATTTCCCGCTTAAATATTCGGATAATTTCAATTTAGAGAGATTATTTTCATAATGGACCAGTTCGATAATGGCAGTACGGATTTGTTCGATAAGACGATGGCGTTTATCGTCGAGCAATTCGAACCCGAGCGCTTCAAGTGCTTTCCGGATCAGAAACCGGTCTGCCGGTTTCAACGGTTCTTCGATGACAACCTTACCCAATTCAATCCGGAGTGGATTGAAATTCAGGTTTTTGAGCATTTCTGATACAACCAGAATACATCGGTTACAAACCATATTTTTTATAAAAAGAACGTGCTCTTGTTCTTCCATCGTGATTATTATTAAGCGTTTGCTTTGCCACTCTGCACTTTCACAGCAGTGTCCCGGACAAAAATAGGGATTATTTCGGTGGCTTTGCATGATGAAGTTATTAAAAATATTCCGGGCTAATTCCTTAAATAATCTTGTATTATTGATAAGAATGTTTATTTGGGGAATAATAAGATCAATCTTTCTATTGTTCACATGATTCCCTTGCTCCGGAACAGGGGAAAAATAGCTAATTGTAGCTATATAGCTATCGTCGGGAGTTTTGTATTTTTATCCCCACAAAATAAACTCTTATGGATATTATCGAACTCGCAGAACAAAATCAGCAAAATGCCTGGAAATTACTCGATGAAACGGGTATTATTCCGGCTTGGGAACGTATCGGGGCTACCGTACATTTGGTCGGTTCGCTCAAGTCAGGTTTGTTAATGAAAAGCAGGGATATCGATCTGCACATCTATACCGGGAAACTCGATATTACGGAGAGTTTTTCGGTTATGCAGGAATTGGCAGAGCGGCTTAAACTGAAAGAGATTCAATACAAAAACCTGGTTCATACCGAAGAAGAATGTATCGAGTGGCATGCTCTGTATGAAGATCAGGAACTGCATACATGGAAATTCGATCTGATTCACATCCGCAAAGGTTCGAAATATGACGGGGTGGTGGAAAATGTCACTGCCGCTATTGCAAAACTGCTCACACCCGGGCTTCGGGAAACGATACTTCGGATCAAGTATGAGGTGCCGGATGGCGTAATGATTCCCGGGATCGAGATATACCATGCCGTTTTTACAGGAGGTGTCCGCAGTTACGTAGAATTGGAACGGTGGCGACAGGAACATCCGCTGACCAATAGTTTGGATTGGCTGCCGTGATTAATAAAGGAGGCCGTAATCCTCGGCCCGGTTTATGGCTTCGATAGCATTACCGGCTTGTAGTTTGGATAGAATATGTTTCCGGTGGTTATTTACGGTATAGATACTGAGGTGTAGTTTATAAGCGATCTCTTTGCTGAGTAAGCCTTGCCTTTCCTGTCCTTTTGGACGACCTGGTGGCGACTGATGACATTTACATATTGTTGCCGTACATTCTGCATACGAATTTGAAATACCTGTTGATAATCGTTCCTTTCTTCTTGTGGAAGTGAATAGATAAACAGCCCGTGCTCTATCTGAAAGGCGGGAAGTTGCGCCCGGTCGTCAGGATGGATTCTTTCTTCCAGTAGGTTACCCTGTTTTCTGATCGTTTTTATTTGCTTGGAGTTGTAGCCGAAAAGATCTGTAAAATGATCGGAAGCAAAATCATATCTTTTTTTGAATACATCGACAGTGAAGATACAACTTGGGCTTATTTGGGAAAATGCCTGTATAGAGGTTCTCTTTTTGTCCCACAACTTATAGTCTGTGTCAAGACTGCTGATTTGCTGCCTTGACCATAGTTCTTCGGGAGTTATTCGCTGAATCGTCATGTGGCAAAGATAATAGATAAATCGATTCCTTATTGTTTGCTAAGCATTTTGGGGGTAAAGTGATTGATAGTAGAGTTGGTGTTGGAATATACATTGGTTTTACTTATAAAGCAAGCAATAATTGGTAGGGTTGTAATTAGCTGAAGTATCTTATTTGACTATCGACGAATAAGATCAAATTTAGGTGTTTATATACATGTTTATCCTAAATGTATATTTATAAGTGTAAATATGTATATAACTGTTTTAATAAAAATAATCGTCTATGAGAACGGTACAGCCAAGACAATCTTAAAAACGGATGAGTTATTCAGTAGAATATTTTTGTGGCTCAAATCGTCTAAAACGACAGTCGGTAATTATAGGATAACTCATTCCTAACAGGTATATTTGTAACAATCAAAAGTCGGGTGATATGACAAAACAGAATGCAATCAAAGTCTTCGAAGAAAAGAAAGTCCGTACCGTATGGGACAGTGACAAAGAGGAATGGTATTTCTCAATAGTAGATGTGATAGCGGTATTAACTGATAGTCCTAATCCAAGGAAGTATTGGAGTGTGTTAAAAACTCGTCTAAAAAAAGAGGGAAGTGAGTTGACTACAAATTGTAGTCAACTGAAAATGCCCTCATCTGACGGTAAGTATTATAAGACAGATGTTGCTGATACCGAGCAATTGTTTCGGTTGATACAATCCATACCCTCTCCTAAAGCAGAACCTTTCAAGTTGTGGATGGCACAAGTAGCTAAGGAACGACTTGACCAAATGCAAGACCCGGAACTGTCTATTCAGCAGGCTATGATGGATTACAAACGGTTGGGATATTCCGACAACTGGATTAATCAACGGCTCAAAAGTATAGAAATCCGTAAGGACTTAACGGATGAATGGAAACGGCATGGATTACAGGAGGGTG
>NZ_CFKYFN010000114.1:0-31590 GCF_985060555.1 Odoribacter sp.
AAGAGTTGCCTGAAGATTCTGTCAGTTTCACTTCTACCTTAGTTCACTTAAAAGCTCCTGTTTATTCGTTGAATTATGGTTTCTTTAAAGGTTTCAATTCTACCTTAGTTCAATTAAAAGTACATTCGAAGGTGAAGCATCGGCATTTGAATGATAGTTTCAATTCTACCTTAGTTCAATTAAAAGCAACAATATTGTAAAAACATTACAAGTTTTAAACACGTTTCAATTCTACCTTAGTTCAATTAAAAGTGAAGAAAGTAGGAAAGGAGACTTTTCTAAACTCCTGTTTCAATTCTACCTTAGTTCAATTAAAAGCAGGCAGTGAAAGAGCTGTCTGAAGATTCTATTAGTTTCAATTCTACCTTAGTTCAATTAAAAGCTTAGGCCCCTCTGCTGCGGCTAAGTTTATAGAATCGTTTCAATTCTACCTTAGTTCAATTAAAAGCCGTTAAAAACGCCAACAAATATACTTCAAAATCAATGATTTATCATCCATTTATTCTCATTTTTTACAAACATTTGCAGTCGACCTTCAATTCTTAAATTTACCCTGACCTTCGACAACAACTTTTAAATTATTCATTTTCAACATGTCAAAGAACTATTATTCCATTTCTATTGTAATTACTCTCTCAACCCCCAATCATTTTTTTAAGGTCGACGCTATAAAAAATTAGAAACGCTGGCTTTTTCATCTCCTATAATCTCTTTTTCCAGCCATTTTTCGTCCCGGCTTTTAAAGAAAATCAAACTATCCTTTTCATCCATAAGATTCCGGGCTTCCGATGTTAATTGCTTCAACTGTACTTCTGAAATCTCCCCTTCAAATACACTGTTTTGTATCCATGAAAGGTAACGCCGGCACAATTTCAACATTTTAGCCGTCCGCTTCTGATCGACATCATATACTAAAATGACATACATTACCACCACATTTTCAAAGGTTTATATTCTTCCATCCCCAATAAATGCTTGGTCAGTTTATAACATTCTAATTTAATCAAATGCCTGTAACTGACACTTCTTCCCAACTTCCGGTGTTTTATCGTCTCTTTCGTCCTCTCTTCCCATTCCTGGGCTACTTTTTTCATAGAAGATTGCTTTAGCAGACATCGATTTAAGTGTTGATCGAAATCCGATTCCCTTAACTGTTTACGGTTAAACATGGAGAAAATCAATCGGTCCGCCAATATGGGTTTAAAGATTTCTGCCATATCCAGAGCCAGAGAATAACGCCTTTCCCCCGGCTCATGCAGAAAGCTGATCGTCGGATTCAATTGGGTATGATAAATGGCATCCAGACATAACGAATAACACATACTGTTAGCAAAAGAAATCATCGCATTCACCTCATTGGAAGGTGGCATCTTTGTCCGGTTTCCCATGGAAAAACCATCGATAATCGTATCAAATGCCTCATAATAGGTTTGACGGATATTCCCCTCGATTCCCATCAACATCGGAATATCGGTTGCAGTAGCAATCAATGGAATATAGGCTTCTATCCGTTCAATCTGTTGCCTGGTATCTTTTCCCCGATTCGTATAATATCTCAGATTCTTCAACATGTTAAACGCTGCCCCATCGATAAAACTTCGGGCAATTGCCATCCGTTTTTCCTGCCGGATATGGTGCTTCATCTGGGCAATCTGCATCTTGCCGGATAACAGGTAATCTTTAGGCATAAACGAACCGGTATAATGTTCATAATAATCGAAAAAATGAACCGCCACCTGATGCTTACCCAGAAAATTGTACATCATACTATTGGTATCCAAACTACCGAATACAAAGAGATTATCTACGGTTTCAATAGGAATGTAACGGGGTTGCCCTTCCTGTCCCTCTTCGTCTACCGGAGTAAATTTCAGCGTATTATCCTTCCGGCTCAACCGCCCGGGATTAAATAAATAGTACGTCCTTTTCATAAAACAATTTTAAGTCCATTAAAAAACATTTATTCCCTGTTTCATTCCCCTTCTCCGGAATAACAAAATTCATAATATGAACAGGCTCCGCATTTTCCTTTGGATAAAGCAGGCGGACATGCCTCCTCCCCGATCAGCTGTCGGATCTCCACCTCCATCTGACGCAATATTTCCCGGTCCCCCTCTTCCAACTCCACCCGCATCGTCTCCCTCAGTAAAGGGTATTCCAACATCCCCACCACATCGGCTATTCCTTCCCGTTCAAACAAAAGCAAATAATATTTCACCTGCCAGATATACGCCTCCTCTTTCGATGTAGATTTTTTGATTTCATGAATCACCTTCTCTTTCGGATCATAAAAATCAATCACAGAACCACCGATTCTCACTTCTTCATATCTGGCTGCCCGGTTCGGATACGAAGTCTCATGTACCAGCTTTCCTTCCGTGACTACATCCGAGGTATGTTCCATCCGGATACCATTGGCATGTAACCACGTTTCCCGTTTACACACCTGATAAAGATTAATCAAAGTTCCTGTCACATTTATCATATAAAAGTTATATCTTTCAATGCTCTGTTATTCAATCCCATTTTATAGTCGTACAATTTTCCGTTCACCCCCTCATCTTCCCAATGGGATAAATAAAAATACCCCAACTTTTCTTCCCCCGTCCCCCCTTTCAACTCCTGCAATTCTTTCGAATAACCAACCAAAGAAAAAGTAAAACACGACAATATCCGCTGCATGATTTTAAAACCGACCTTTTCTTCCAGATCAAATTTTGCAGGATGATCACGATATACGAGACGTTCGTACACCTCCCACACTTCCTTTCCATCCAACAGTCCCTCACAAGGCACAACCCCAAAATCTTCCAGAAATTGAAGTTCCCGGTCAGAAAACAGACGCTCTTTAACACCTTCTGTCATCGAATCCACTTCTACCGGCAACGGTATAGGGACAAAAACAGTTTCATTCTGCTGCTCGATTACCTGAAAATTACGATCTACCTGTTGAAAATCCAACCCTTCGACAAATCTCAAAAATCCCGAACGGAAATTCTGCACATAAGTCTGTTCGTTCATCCAATTTATCTTCTCAAAAACCAATTCATACAAACATCCGAAATCTTTTTCACGAAGAATACGTTCATATTCACCGACAGAAATTTGTTCCCGGACCATCTGATATCTTTTATCTTTTCCATACAAGACACTTGCATTATCCAGTCGGAACAAATAGACTTCACAGCCCACTTTACAGGCATTCCGGTTTACCCTCCCGGCCAACTGTTCATCACTGTCGATCAAGGATATATTTTTAAATCCTAAATCCATATCGATATCGACCCCAGCTTCAACAACCTGTGTCGTGATTAGCAATATATTTTTCTTCCGGCTGAGCGGATTTTTCAGCTCATTGATAATTTCCCGCCTCCGGGGTTCCAGAATTGTCCCGGAGAGAAGGAATACCTCGTCAAAAAAGGGCTCCTTTTCTTGTATGAAAGCATAAAATTCCGCGGCAGATTTTTTAGTGATAAACTCTATTATGGTATGAACCGTCCCGTTCTTCCCCGGTTTATCCCGATATTCCACTGATTTCCCAAGAACAAAATCCGCTAAATCGTTCATATCGATCTCTTCCTGGAACAACTCAAACCTGAACTCCACTCTCCCGGCAAAATTTGGATTCTGCATATAAGATTTTGCCTGAGGCAACAAATCCACAAATCCGGTTCTTTCCTTCAAAGGAATTCTCAGTTTACCGATCTTAGGTAAAGTCGCGGACATCAGAATAAAACGAACCTGAAAAAAGCGGGCATAATGTTCAATCAAATAATACATTTTATCCCACAAAAGCGGATTATAGGTCTGCAATTCATCGATAACCACCACCGCATTCGCCAGGCGGTGGAGTAAATAATTCGCTTCCTTCCGGTTTGTTTTCAACATATCGAAGAACTTCACATGCGACATAACGCACACAGGAAAAAGGGCAAACAAACGATCGATATAATCCTGCTTTTTATCCGCATACAGTCCATCCTCTCTTTCCTCCGTTTTTTCATTAAATCCGGCTTTGGAATGTAACTCCGCCAGTTCCGTAGAAGTCAAGCCCAAAGCATTTTTCAGTGTCTGATTTGTCTGGGTAATCAGAGTCGTATAGGGAAATACATAAAATACTTTCTGAATCTCAGGATGGACGGCCATTAATTCAGTCACCGCCAGCATGGATAAATTTGTCTTTCCCCCTCCCGTCGGAGCCTCAATATAAAACAAACGATCATCAGAATGTTCACGAACGGTCCGGATGACTTCCACAGCCATTCCGGTTCGCAGCCGATTCAAGTGATCACCGGATTTTTCCTGCGGATACTCAAAAACAAATTTATCCAATTGTTCATATATCCCCCGGTTATGCTTGTAATTTCGCAGATGCCCGATCATTTCCTCTACCCGGTGACGGTCTTCAAAAATTCCGGCCTCTTTCACCTGTCTCCCAGTCATATATGCATGAGTCGCCAGATAATCGGCAGCCGTCAGAACAGAAGAATTCAATTTAATCAGCGCATACAAAGCAAAAGAAGCTTCCCGTTGCGCATCCGTTTCCTTTCGGATAGCAACAATATGCTCGAATACAGCTTCGACACAAGTAAAATCCCCTTCATATCCCCAAACCGTCAGATAAGTATGCAATTCTTCATATCCCCCGGCAAATGAATTAAAAAACTCCTCCTCATCGGCACATCCCAAACCGCCGCTATGATGCTGCCGGATAACATAGGCAAAGAAAAAAGCATAGACAAACAGCATCTTTTTTTCTTCCTCCGTCAGGCACGGATCTTGCCACACACGGTCCAATTCAAAAGCCAGAAACAGCCAGGCGCTCAAAAACGAATGTCCATAGGCAGGTACCAATATTTCCGTCTTCCGATGTTTAAACAACCGATTCAACATCCTGGAATATTGAAAATTATCGTTTACCTTACCTGTATCATGAAAAACAAACACCGCCATAAACATCCGTTTCAACTCTTCCTGCACATTCTCCGAGTATTTTCCGGCAATCCCCGGAATCAAACGATCGACGACCTTCTCCAAACCGTGCTTGCCGATCAGCCAACAAGCCCTTTCAACCACTTTGGCCGTATGTTCCTGCAAAGATTCGGCAGATTTTCCGGGACAAATATGTGCCAGATAAGAATCATTTTTCAACCTGCCGAACAATAACTCCATCTGGCCCTGAATTATTTCTTTACAGTCTTTCATATTCAAAACAATTGAACAATCTTTCCTTCCTCTTCCAGCTGATACAAATTTACCATCTGCGTGGCAGCCTGTAAGGTCCAATCCGTAAAAGCGAAGTCGGCCAATTCATATTGCATCAGAACCGGATGAAAACCAACAGGCAAACGTTCGAAATACACAAAACTACCTCGATTCACTATGCCTTTCAGCGAAAACGAAAAACTGGCCTTTACCTGCTGTCCTTTCAATACTCCTTCTTTGATAAACAAGGATGAAACCCGGAAATCAGTTTCCGGTACAAAAGTTTTAAAAGCATATTCCCGGAACGAATCTCCGAACCAGGCCGGATATTCATTTTTACCCAAATAGGGAATATACTCGGCCCATCCTTCCCGGATATACTCGTACAACTTCCGGTGATCCGGATGCTCTTCCGACAACAAAAGATAGCAGCGATAGGCCGGACGAATCAGCATACTCTCTTCAACCAGCAGGTTACCATCCTGATTAGCATATCCGACCGTATTCGTATACTTGACTATCGTTTTCTGAAAATTCCCTTTCTCATGTCTCCCCTCCAAAGGTTCTATTCCCACCGGGAGGGCAGCCAACCGCTGGTAATATTCCGGCCATTCTCCTTTTTTCCGATAACCCCGCAAACCGATAATAGCCCCCAATATGCCTAACAGGGCGGGCTTATGTAACATATTATAGGTCAGCAACACCCCATCATTGTAATCGGGCTTTTTGAAGAAACCGAAATCAGCCTGTATATCAAATGAAATCAGTCGTTGATTATTCATAACCCGTTCAATTCAAGTTCGACCGTTCCTTCCGGCAGATGAATCACTTTTGTAATTCCCTTATTGTAAAACAATTCAATTTTTGAGATCTCATTTTTGATTTTTTCTTTGGACAATAAGGTACTCACTTTCGCAAAATCAATTTCCCGTTCTGCATTTACCTCTATCAAATCCACGAAAGAGGGTAATACCAGCTTCGACTCTTCTTTCAATTCCACCCACAACAAGGCCTCATTCTCCGTTCCTGCCTTGGAAGAGGAATCATAATATGTCACTCCGCAACGTAAAGCTTCTTTCAATTTGGCAATATCCTCCCCCGTTAATCTTCCATTATCGACAAATTCAGTCAGTTCGTCTAAATTACCGGGATTGACTGAAAAATGATGTACGTAATGGCCTTCCTGTAATTTAAATTGGGTTCCTAAAGTCGTTTGCATCGAATCCGTACTATTATCATTGGAGTTCCGGAAAGGCGAAGCAATCTGCTCTGAATAGATAATCCCTTCCACATATCGGTTCACCCCATGCGTCGGTTGTACAACACCATGAATAGACAAATTGGCCGTTTTACTGGCAAAAGTTCCGCCAAATAACCGTACATCCAGACAGCTCAACAAATTTCCCAGAATCACTTTACGCGCCTTGACCGCCTCTTTCTTATCCGCTTTCGGATAATCGCCGAAGAAACGGGCATAATTCTGGTCTAAATCCCGGGGCTGCATATCTCCATTCAGGCTTTTAAAATAAAATACCTTGTCTTCCGGATAATTTTTATCTATATAATTCCGAACGGTATATTTCAATGCTTTATCTGTTGCATATACCGACCCATCGGGCAAAGTACGGGGCTGATGTGAAAAGTCCGCATTATAATTGGAATTGACAGATTTGATTACCACACAACCAAACACTCTGTTTTTAAATGTATTACTCATAATGTTTTATTTTAAGTTAGTTTTCTTCATTTGTTTCTTCTGATTTATTAACGCTAAAAAGCAGATTATCCGAAAAAATCCCGGCCAGCATCATGGGCAGGTAGTCCCGCATATTCGCTTGGGTCTGATAGGCCATAACCGATGCAAACGGATGACGGAAATTGCCTGAAAAATTCTCATGCTTATAGGTATCGAAAAGCCGGGCAATCGCTTTATTCAATTCAGAGGCGTGCACCTGCTGCAAAAAAGGCTCCAGCCGTTTATAACTTTTGTCTGCCGTCTTACTCTTATGTAATAAATAGTAAATCACCTGTCCGGCTGCAAAAGCATATTGTTCGTCGTTTTCCAATATAGCCTCACCTTGCGATAAGGCAACCATAAACACTCTCTGTTCTTCCAATTTACTTGCCATAGTATCTGTATTTTTAAATTGTAAATCAAAACGTTCAGCCAAACTGAACCAAATGTTCATTTTAGACAAAATCCCCCAGCGTTGGGTATGCTGGTTTCCTTTTAATTCATCCAAACGGATATCCTCCAAAATACCGGTCAATAAAATATGATCGAACATAGGACGGGTAACAGCCTGTAATCTGGATTTATAGATATAATCATAAAAAGCTTGCCGATACTTCAATACCAATAAATAGTTATTTTCCGATTTACAGTATTTCGGTTCTAATTCATCGAAATATTTACGTTGTGTATCTCCGGCTTTCGTTCGTGTAATCAACGAGTTATTAAATATTTCGCGTAACACTTTTTCCTCCAACTCAAATACATGGCTTATTTTCTCCGTAAAACCGATCTGAAAATGATCTTTTACCATCCAACCTTCTTTATCCCCACTCTGCAAACGATAGCGGAAACGGGAAACAAAATCGAAATCACAAACCGTATCGCCATAGTAATACAATAAATAATAATCACCGATATCGTCCTGATGATTTTTATAAAGCTCCCGTATGATCTCCTGATAACCGATCCTCTTGCCATCCGCCAAATACCGGGAGAAAACCGCAAGCATTTCGGTCTGCAACTCTTCCCGGTAAACAAACAACGGCAAAGGACGGGGTAAAACATTCCGGCGCATGATTTCCTGAAAATCATGGAGATTTCCAGCCATCTCTCCGGTAATCCGCCCGGCAATATCGAAAACAGCCGACTGATGGGATAAAAAAGGCTTTTTAGTTGGAAATCCATTCAGGAAATCGCTGGTCCCATAGAGTTGATTTTCTACCGAAATATTGTATTCATTGGTATTGAATAATTTGTCCGACAAATATTTTTCATGAACCCGGCGATATTTTTCCATCTCCTCCTCCAAATAAAGAATAATGTACTCCTTATCCTTGACTTCATCAACCTCTGACTGAAAACAGGCAAATAAAGCATTCAGTTTCTCTTTGGAGTTGATAAAATGCTGAAAAACCCTTATTCTTTCTTTCTCGCTATCCTCTTCGACGTAGGATAAAGCATTAGCAAAATAAGTATCGATACGGTCGTAGATTTTAGTCTTATCTTTCGCATATTTTCCTCCTCCTTCCAGAGATTCCCGTTTCAAGGCAATGCAATAAGGAGAACAGGAATGCAGCCCCTTAGCCGGAAGATCGAAACATTTATTGGTATTCACACACCATCCCACCTGAGCCAGCTCAGCACAATGCTGTAAAAAAGGATAATCGAATTCTGTCGCTTTCCGGGTCAGACAAACCCGGCAGACAGACTGTTCGTCCATAAAATGAGTTCCCTCCTTTTCCTGGATTTTCAGCAAAACATGCAGTCCTTCTTTAGGCTTCAGCCCCGCCTGCTTTAACTCAGCAGGCAAACTATTCATAAAGTTATTAATTTCCTGAAGCATATTATTGTTTTATTTTCATTCTGTAAAAATCTACTTAGGTCAATTAAAATAAGTACCTACGGTATCCCGATGGACATCGGCGGGTTATTTCAATTCTATCCCACTACTATTACAAATTCACCCAAAACAACCTGGATACCCAAACAAGGAGTTAAAAGTTTTGTTTTCCCGTTTACAACAGAATAAAAACTCAAACACCACACACACTAAACTTATTATCACTGTTTCAACACTTCCACACAACCGAATCCCTGGCTGTTCAATCGTCCGAAACCACCTTCGTAACCCAGACGCAATAATTCCGGCTGTCCTTCCAGCTCAAAGCGGAAAGTATATCCTTTCATTCTGGTTTCCTCCGGAGTACCTACCTTCAGCACAATTGTTTTAGGCTTGGGCTCAGACAACAAATGCAAGCGGGTCAGAGGCCAGGACGGATCGGGTTCCTGTCCATAAAACACCCTGTATTTATCCAGCAGATTCAAATGCAACAATTCTGCAAACTTCGGATTCCCCGGTGAAAGATGTATCGCTTTCCGGGTTTCCGGTAATTGCTCTTCAATAAACATAGGCGATAGAGTTTTAAAAAACATCCGGGAAGTGAATTCCGGCTCAGCCTGCCGCTCTAAGTTAAAGACTTCAAAGCGGACCCTCGATTTCCGGTCACCAACCTCCAATTGCCTGTTCTTAAACAGACCCATTACAAAAGCATCAATTGCTTCTATCGGATAGAACGACACAATCAACTGGGCCGTATCCGCCAAAACAAAAATCCGATCCCCCTCGATTCTGAAACACGGAAAATAGAAATTCGAAAAGGTAAATAATTTAAATGCTTTCTTTTCCTTACAATATCCTTTATCATGTAGCCAGGCAGTAAAAACCGGATTACCTTCATTCAATACCTTGTACAAACAACTTGACAATTCATACATATAATTACAAGGTAAAACGGTTCCTTCCACAATTTTAAGTACCAATTTCAAACGCATAATAATAATTTATATTTATGCCTTAAATATAATAAATAATTGCAGTAACAAACAACTATATCGAACAAAAATTATCAGAAAATGTATTCGAATCCTCATTTGTGACAGACATGTATAACCGGAATACCGGACTCTTTCACTACGATCTTCATGCTGTCGTAAATCAGAATCTGGTACTGATAACTCCATACGTTTTTTCATTAACTGCAAGGTTAGATTGAATGTCTGAAGACCACAAAGGATCATCCCCAAAACATGATAGAGTTGTAGACTTATACTTCCAGACTCTGTACATAGAAAACATATCGCACGCCCCCTCTTTTCCGGAGTGGAAATACATACCGTTCGCCCCAAAGGGCGGGAATATTCAATCCCGTACAAGTAAATTTCGGTTCCCTTACCGTTGCCAGTCTGTTCTTGCGTTATCCCCTAACATAAATCCAATTTTATGCCCCCCAATTATATCTTCTCTACAAGATAATTTCTTTCTGCCTTCATATCCTGAAATCTAGAAGACAAAACTACCCGGATACCCCGATTATCTGTATCGTCTACACACATAAATCTCCCGGTTATCGATTAACCACTGCTCTGTTTTTTCCAAATATACAAAGCAGTGTTTAATCGATAACCGGGGAAAAATCCCGGTCTAAAAGGCTCTGGGGTAGCGGATATTATAAATCGTTTTTATATATTTTGCCGTCTTTCATGATCAACAGCATATTCTTGCCAGGATCGGTCAGCACTTTTATATCTTCGAGTGCATTTCCATCCACCACAATCAGATCGGCCAGAGCCCCCTCTTCGATCACCCCCAGTTTACCGGGATAAGGATTACGGCGGCCGGACAGAGCCAACAGTTCGGCATTATCGTGAGTGATCATCTTCAGGATTTCAAAGTTGGAAAACCAGCGGGTCATCTTTTCGATATTCAGGTTTTGATTCCGTGCATTGGCCGGACTGAAAAGCAAGTCGGTACCCCATGCCAGCTTCACCCCGTATTTCTTCGCCAGCTGATAGGCCCGGTCGGTGCCTTGTACCACCAGTTCGTGTTTCGCCTGCTGTACAGGATTGGTATAATGATTATTTCCTTCTCCGATAAAGGGTTGCATCGACAACCACACGCCTTTCTCTGCAATCAGTTTCATCGTCGGTTCATCGATCAGTTGACCGTGTTCGATACTTTTCACCCCAGCCCGGATAGCCCGGCGGATCGCCTCCGGCACATAGACATGCACCATCACATAAGTACCCGCATCCTCGGCGGCCATTACCGCCGCATGCAGTTCATCTTCGAAATACTGCACATCTTCCAGCTGGTCATACAACGAAGAGACCCCTCCGCCTGCCATCAGCTTGATCTGACTCGCACCCAGACGCAGGTTATTCCGCGAAGCGACGATCACGGCATCCACCCCGTCGGCGATGATAGCAGCCCCGATTTTCTCGGTATGAGTCAGGCCGCAACAATCGAAAGGCTCAGGGATATCGTATACCATACGAAAATCGGCATGTCCGCCTGTTTCGGAAATAATCGCCCCACTAGGATAAATACGCGGTCCCGGCAGTGTTCCCTCATCGATCGCCCTTTTCAGTCCGAATACCGGTCCCCCCGCATCCCGGATCGTCGTAAAACCCCGCAAAAGAGTCTTCCCGGCTTCCTCTCCGGCTCTCAGCTGTGTATAAGAAGCATGAGCGGTCAACAAATCGACCATCGTATTAGCAGCCAGATAAGCATGCCAATGTGCATCGATCAATCCGGGCATCAGAAATTTTCCCCGCCCATCGATCACTTCTACTTCTGCTCCGGCAACAATCGGTTCGGCCGATACTTTCCGGATCGCATTGTCCTCGATCCATACATTTCCCGTGACGGTCTTTTCACTTTTCCCGTCGAAAATCACGACATTTTGAATCAGAATTCCCTTTCCCATAGTCAGTAACGGCAATAAAGCCCATAAAATAAATACGTACAACTTCAACATAATCCAATATACAAGTTTACAAATGAACGATCTCATCGAATTTATTGTACGTAATCATCCCAGAAAAGTTTATTTCCACCTACTCTCACCCAGTAACTACCACTTCGGGCCGATATCCCCCCACTCTCCACGACACCGGTGATCTTTTTCCGATGCGGGACCGATGTCCCGGAAACGAACATCCAGAACCAGATTATGTTTTCTGTCACCACCGGTCCGTCTTTCCCTTTTGCCAGCCGGAGCATAATTTCCGTAGCCCCTAATTTTCTTATTTCCTGCTCGACCCAGAGCAACAGGAAATACCTCCACCGGTACAGGAAAATTTGTTCCCAACCGTCCAATCAACCTAGTGTTGTCGACAATAATAAATACAAAAAATATCATTAACAAACTCAGATAAATTAAATAGAAACAAAAATAGAGCGGCCGGCTTTCAAAAAGCCTTTCAAGAGAAAATAATTGAAATCAACAAATTTATTTGGCGAATAATAAAAAATAAACTATTTTTGTCATCGCTATCAAGTACTGTTTCAAACAGTTCCTTGCAATAAAAAATGGACGTTTAAATAGTTAGATGTAAAAAGGGATAGGTCACAAAACCAAAATACTTTATTGACTGAATAAGAGTTACTTAATAATGTTAAAAAAAAGGAAATATTTGTTTGTTTTGAGAAGAAAATAAACGTCGATTAAATTAGCCGGTAACGGACTTTTCGATAAATAAATTTCCTCAAAAAGTAACTTTTTCCATTTTTCTACATCATTAGTATTCAAGATCTTTGAATGTTTTGGACGTAAAAGATTCTTCCGGTGACGTCGCCGGGAATTGACCAGATATAAGAGAAACAGGCTGCATAAAAAGACAGGGTCCCGCGGAATTATCTTCTAATCAGGTGAAATCGATTCATACACTCTTTATGATATTTCACACGATAAATTCTACTTATGCATTTCTTACATACATACACACATACACACACACATGCGTAAAGCGGGACCCTTATTCCAATTAAATTCAGAGTTATAAAGTCTGTAAAGTTTATATAGTCATCGGATTCTTCGGACTTCATAAACTTTACAGACTTTATAAATTAACCTTCATCGTCCCGATAAATCGGATCACTGTAGGATATTTCCGGTAGGATCGATAGACAGATGTACTTCAGAATTTCCTTGTTCCAGATCGAAATAGTAATACGAATTGTTCGGCGTCTCATAAAAATGAATATCGTCGATGCGGTATTTTCCAAAATTCGAATGCCGGAAAGTTTCCATTACTACCGAAGGAACTTCGGCCTTGCTCACTTCCCAGGAAGTCGACAACCAATCGTTTCCCTGAAAAATCAATTCTTTAGCTTTTCCTCCATCCAGGATGTCCACTTCCAATTTACCTTTTTCATTATCCATTTCAATGATGGTAGCATCCGGATATTTTTGTTTGATCCAAATCTGGATATCCGAAGCGACAGGCATATAAGAACTCCGTTTCTCTTTAGACACTTCATTCACGGTTTTGATCAGATTGCCGTTACCGACATAATACAGGTCGGTATCCAATCCTTCTTTTTCGAGTTCGATGATATACACTGCTTCCATTCCAGCCCGTTCGATCTTGTCGATATCGTCTTTTTTCCAGGTACTGTAAACACTTTTCTCGAATTGTTCGCGGATGGCCTGTGGCAGGGAACTATACCTCAGATTACTTTCCGTCATCACCCATTTACCGGTTCCGTCGAACCAAGCCTCGTGTTCGATACCGTCTTCCCGGAATTCTGCGACATAATACCCCTGCTTTTGTTCCCACTCTACTTTATCGGACTGAGGATACTTGTTATTAAATGCCGCAACGATTTTCGCATCGGGACGATACTGGTTTTGTTGTTTACAACCGGCTATTGCAAAGCCACTGATGAATAACAAAATAAAAAGAATCAATCTGGTTTTCATATTTTTCATTTTTATGTGATCGTTTGTCTGCTGTATACGATAATCGCGGAAGGGATGTTCTAAGGAGTAATCAAACAATTCACCTTTGATTTTCGTAAGTAGTGGAGATTTCTGTAAATTTTAATCAATCACCCATTTTATGGAACATTTTGACGCAATCATTATCGGATTTGGAAAAGGGGGTAAACTACTGGCTGCTGATTTAGCTAACCGGGGACAGCAAGTAGCCATAATCGAACGTTCGGCTGCGATGTACGGAGGCTCCTGCATCAATATCGCCTGTATTCCGACCAAAGCATTGATCCATCAGGCCCAAATGATAAAGGAACTGAATCTGGCTTCTTTTGAAGAAAAGGCAGCAGCTTATCGGAAAGCTATCATAAAGAAAAACGAAATTACCACCGCTTTACGAAAATTAAATTTCGACCGGCTCAACGACCATCCGAATATAACGGTATATACAGGAGTCGCCTCATTCCGCTCATCCCGTAAAATAGAGGTGACCACCGAAACAGACCGTCTGGAGATCGAGGGGAAACGGATCTTTATCGATACCGGAGCTCTTCCGGTGATCCCGCCGATATCAGGTATCCGGGAAAGCCGACGGGTATATACCAGTACCTCACTCCTGGAACTGGACCTGCTACCGGAAACCCTGGTCATCATCGGAGGAGGATACATCGGGTTGGAATTCGCTTCTATGTTTGCGGCTTTCGGAAGTAAGGTAATCGTATTGGAAAACACAACGGAATTTTTATCCCGCGAAGACAGAACCATTGCCGAAGCTGTACGGAAAGTAATGGAAAACCAAGGAATAGAATTTCATTTCAGTATAGAAATGCAATCGATCCAGGATACCGACGAAGAGACCGTAGTGACCTATCGGGATACGACCGATAAAACCGAACACAGCCTCTTTGCCAACGCTGTTCTGGTAGCGACAGGCCGTCAGCCCAACACCGAAAGCCTCGATCCGGGAGTGGCCGGAATACATTTAAACGAACATGGAGCGATCATCGTAAACGAATATCTGCAAACAACCGCATCGGATATCTGGGCGTTGGGAGATGTCAGCGGAGGGAAACAATTCACCTATATTTCCCAGGACGATTACAGGATTATCCGGGATCAACTGTTCGGTAAAGGCAGCCGGACCATTGTCGACCGGGAACCTGTCGTATATACGGTATTTATCGATCCACCTCTATCCCGCATCGGTTTGACAGAACAAGAAGCCATCGCCAAAGGATACGAAGTGATGACCAAAACCATTCCGGTCGAGGCCATCCCCCGAGCGCGGGTATCAGGTAATACCAACGGGGTATTGAAATCTGTCGTAAATGCCAAAAACGGAAAAATTCTGGGATGTACCCTGTTTTGTATCGATTCGGGCGAAGTGATCAACAATGTGGCCCTGGTCATGAAAGCCGGACTAGACTATTCGTCGCTCCGGGATCAGATCTATACGCATCCTTCTATGAGTGAGGCCTTGAACGATCTTTTCAGCTTTTAACCCGCAAAGGGGCTTTGGTAGTATCGTTTATAATGTGCAAATTTGTCCTTTACAAATAAGCTGAACGAATTATGAACTATCTCGCCCACATTTTCCTTTCGGGTAATGACCGTTGTATTCAGATCGGTAATTTTATCGGGGATGGGGTCAAAGGGGACGGGTATAAACAATATCCCCGGAAATTCCAGCAAGGAATTTTGTTACACCGCGAAATCGATGCTTTCTCGGACCGGCATCCGTTGGTCCGGGAAGCCGTAGGGATAGGCCGGGAAACTTTCGGGCGTTATTCGGCTGTAGTGAACGACATCTTGTTCGATTATTTCCTGGCCAGCCGGTTTCAGGACTATGCCGGTCTTCCCCTCAAACGGTTCAGCCGGAGGTTTTATACCGCCTTAGCCTGGAACTACCGCCACCTGCCGGAACGTTTTCAGGGGTTCATATGGCATTTCATCCTGACTGACCGATTGTGCCGTTATGCCTCCCTAACGGGAATCCAGCAATCCCTGGAAATCATGACCCGCTACCGGGGATTGCAGATCGATCCTGCCCAAACGCCGCTATTTATGCAGGAGCACGGAGAACGATTACAAAAAATATTCCGGGAGTTTTTCCCGGAATTACACGAAAGATGCAAACAATCGATTTATCTAAAGTCGTAATCCCCCAAATTAATTACCTGCAAACTTTGCCGGATACAAATACCAATCTTTATCCTCTTTTCCTCGGTAAGCAGCCCGACTCTTGCATTTCGGATAAACGGTATCGATATGAATTCTTTCGGCCTGATAATTGAATTTCATCATATCCTTATTCATTCCCGCATCCAGATGGAAAGCAAACGGAGCTTTTTATGGTACTTTTTATTAGGCTTATCCCCAATTTACCTTCTAAGTAAAACCAATATCAACTGGTTTGAATATCTGAATCTTTCTTGTGTGACAGAATAAATAAAAACCGCTAATCTGTCTGCAAAGTTTTTCAGATAGATTAGCGGTTTACAAATTGGGTTAGCGAATTCTTTCAGAATTTTGACCGGCGAATCTGCGGCTCTGATCCATTCGTACCGATCATTCTAATTTTGTCGATTCCTTTTACGCCTATCCATTCTTGAAAGGAACACCGGTCCCATTGGGGACCAGCTCCTTCTTTTCTCTAAAAGAGATTATCTGGAGTGATTAAATCCTCTGGGCTTTTGTGGTTCTCTCTTATTCCACAAAATAGCGCTATTAGTCGGTTCCTGCAATTGATTCAACTGGGCAATATTGGTTTTAATATCTTTCACCAATAGATCGGCCAGGTCTTTACCGGTTCCCTGCCGTACAACGACACGCATGATCACGACATCTTCCATATTCTTCGGCATGGTATAAGCCGGTACCTGCCATCCCTGGGCATGCAAAGCATCCGAAAGGTCATATAACGTCCATTTCCGGGAAGAATCATTTTTCAGTTTCCAGATAAACAACGGATTAGGCATATCGTCACTGAAAAATTCAAAGATCCCCATCTCTTTTAACTGTTGTTTCAGATAGAGACATACATCGATACAATTCTGCTGGATCTGCCGGTAACCTTCCATACCTAAACGCAGGAACTGGTAGTATTGTGCCAATACCTGATTGCCCGGACGGGAGAAGTTAATAGAAATACTCGGAATGTTGGCTCCCAGATAGTTCACGGCAAAGTTCATCTCTTCGGGCAGATATTGTTTATCTTTCCAAACCACCCAACCGACACCCGGATATACCAATCCGAACTTATGGCCGGAAACACTGATAGATAACACCCATTTCAAACGGAAATCCCAAACGGTATCCGGATCGATAAACGGATGGATAAAACCACCGGTAGCAGCATCCACATGAATACATATTTCCCATCCTTTTTCTGCGTTCAGTTTATCCAGGGCATCGTTGATCTCTTTTACATTATCATTCAATCCGGTGATCGTAACCCCCTGAATCGGAACGACACAAATGGTATTTTCATCACACATACCGACCACATCCTGCGGATCCATGGTAATTTTTTCCATCGTCACGGGAACCATTCTCATTTCAACGTCCCAATAGATGGCAAATTTTTCCCAAACGACCTGCATACAGGTGGAAATGATAAAATTAGGTTTATTGGTAGGCAAACCTTTGGCACGACGACGTTTTTGCCAGCGTTTCAGGGCAGCAATACCTCCCAGCATACAAGCTTCGGATGAACCGACGGTACTGGTACCGGTGCAATAGGGAGGTTCGGGTGAATGCCACAATTTAGCGATAATGTTCACACAACGTCTTTCTATCTCGGCAGTTTGCGGATACTCGGTTTTATCGATCATGTTTTTGTCCATATTTTCGGTCATCACCCGGCGGGCATAGTCGTCCATCCAAGTGGTAACGAAAGTGGCCAGATTCAATCGGGCATTTCCATCCATCATCGCTTCATCGTGTACCAACTGATAAGCCACCTCTCCCGGCATAGAGGTTTTAGGCATTTCAAACTTAGGAGCTACACGGGCTTCTTCAGGTGTTCCGAAAATTGGAGTGTTTGGATTTTCTGTTTTCATAATAATAAAGTTAAATTATTGTAACGTAATAATAATGAGCTTTTTGCATTCACTCGTCAATAACTACGCCCACCGTCGTTTTTTAGTTTCGACTTCTCACAATATTTAACTTTATACTTTTTACTTTCTACCTTTTACCTCTTTTTTGTAACCTTCTTTTCCCTATTCAGTATACATACACAGAGAACGCACCTCGAGCCCCCTCAACGGTGGAATTATGGACGAAATTAAACACGACCGTGCTGAAGCACATTCCACCCGGACCTGAGATGCGTTTTCTCATCAATCTATAACAAGATGGAAGAGAATTTTTTATACTATATAGAACATAGTATCCGAATCCATTGGGAAGAACCGGCCTTAACCGACTACCAGGGCCAAACCCATACCTTCGGAGATGTAGCCCACCATATTGCCCGTTTGCACCTGTTATTCGAAGAAAGCGGAATCCGCCGGGGAGATAAAATCGCTCTTTGCAGCCGGAATCAGACCAACTGGGGAATCGCTTTTCTGGCAATCCTTTCGTATGGAGCAGTAGCAGTACCTATTTTACACGAATTCAAAGCCGACAATATCCGCCATATCGTCAACCATTCGGAAGCCCGGATTCTATTTGCCGGTACTCCCATCTGGGAAGAACTGCAAAAAGAAGAAATGCCGAAACCGGAAACCGTCATCAAGATGGAGGACTATTCTCTTTTCTATAATACCAATCCGGCACTGGCAAAAGCTCACGGACATTGGGAAGAGTTATTCAGGCAAAAATACCCCGCCGCCCTGCGTCCGGAAGATATCCATTACGAGCCGGATCAACCTGACCAGCTGGCCATGATCAATTATACTTCCGGTACAACCAGCGCTTCGAAAGGAGTGATGTTGTCTTACCGCAGTATGTGGTCGAACCTGAAGTATGCCCTGGACAAAATGGGCTACAATCCGGGCGAACGGCTGGTCTCCATACTGACCATGGCTCATATGTACGGTCTGGCCTTCGAACTGATCTATCCCTTTGCCAGTGGTACACACGTTTATTTTATCTCCAAAACTCCGGCCCCGAAAATCATTAACGAAATATTTTCGGCTGTCCGTCCCAACCTGATCGTTGCCGTACCCTTGATTATCGAGAAAATCATCAAACACCGGGTACTGCCACAACTGGAAAAATTTCATATCAAGCTATTCCTGAAAATCCCCTATCTGAACCGCAGATTAAGGCTGTCGATCCGGGATAAAATCGTCAATGCTTTCGGGGGACGTTTCAAACTGATCGCTATCGGAGGCGCAGCATTAAATTTCGAAGTAGAGAAATTCCTTTCTTCCGTACAATTTCCTTACACCGTCGGTTACGGTATGACCGAATGCGGTCCGGCCATTTCTTATGACGACTGGCACACCTTCAAAGCCGGTTCGTGCGGTAAAGCTGTCGACCGGATGGAAATTGCCATCAACTCCTCCGACCCCGAAAATATCGTCGGAGAAATATTAGTGCGGGGAGCGAATGTCATGGACGGCTATTATAAAAACCACGAAGCCACTTCGTCCGCTATCGACGAAGACGGCTGGTTGCATACCGGCGACCTGGGAACTATCGACAGTGAGGGTTATCTCTTTATCAAAGGCAGAAGTAAGAACATGATCCTGGGTCCCAGCGGACAAAATATTTATCCCGAAGAAATCGAGGACCGGCTGAATGCCCTACCCTATGTTTCCGAATCGCTGGTCATTGAAAAGGACGGTAAATTAATCGCCCTCGTCTATCCGGATTATGAAGTAGTGAAAAAAGAAAAGATCAGCCCTGAGCAGCTTAAAACTAAAATGGACGAAAACCGTAAACTCCTCAACCATATGCTGCCGATGTACAGCCAGGTTGCCCGTTTAAAAATCCAGGAAACCGAATTCGAGAAAACGCCAAAACGAAGTATAAAACGTTATCTGTATCAATAAAATAGAAAAATACGGACTCATTTTTTTCTTCCAACGTTTCCGGTTTAATACCTAAAATTCTATCTTTGCTCAAATAAACCCATGATTATGGAAGAAAATTTTATAAAATATATTGAACAGAGCATTAAAGATCATTGGGATCTGCCTGCCTTGACCGACTTTAAGGGAGCTACCAGTTCTTACAAAGATGTAGCCCGTAAAATCGAGAAATTACACCTTCTTTTCGAACATTGCGGAATCCGTAAAGGGGATAAGATCGCTCTTTGCAGCCGGAATACCAGCAGTTGGGGTATCGCTTTTCTGGCCACACTTTCTTACGGAGCTGTAGCTGTACCCATACTCAACGAGTTTAAACCCGATAATGTCCATCACATCGTGAACCATTCGGAAGCCCGTTTGCTCTTTGCCGGAGATGTGGTCTGGGAAAATCTCGACGAATCGGCTATGCCCGACCTCGACGGCGTACTCCGGATCGAAGATTACTCGCTCCGCACCTCGAATAGTAAGCAACTGACCGAAGCCAGAGCCAGATTAAACGAACTGTTCGGAAAAAAATTCCCCGATCGTTTCCGTGCCGAAGATGTTCATTACGAATACGATACGCCCGACCAGCTGGCCGTGATCAATTATACCTCGGGCACCACCAGTTCTTCCAAAGGAGTGATGCTGCCTTACCGTAGCTTGTGGACCAACCTGCAATTTGCCATCGATACCTACGGGATCAATCCGGGTGAACAAATCGTATGTATGCTCCCGATGGCTCATATGTACGGCCTGGCTTTTGAATTTATTTACCAATTTGTCAACGGGACCCACATCCATTTTTTATCCCGTACCCCGTCACCGAAAATCATAGCAGATGCTTTCGCCACGGTAAAGCCCGATCTGATCATTACGGTTCCCCTGGTTATTGAAAAGATCATCAAGAAGAAAGTTTTCCCGACCATCGAGAAACCGCATATGAAATTACTGATGAACATACCGATCATCAACGATAAAATCAGGGAAAGCATCCGGCAAAAGGTCATCGACGCCTTCGGAGGAAAATTCAAAGAATTAATCATCGGAGGAGCAGCCCTGAACAAGGAAGTAGAGCTCTTTCTCCGCTCGATTCGTTTTCCTTACACGGTGGGATACGGCATGACCGAATGTGGTCCTCTGCTCACTTACGACAACTGGAAAACTTTCCGTCAGAGCTCCTGTGGCAAGGCAGTGCCTCGTGTCGAACTTCGGATCGACTCCGGCGATCCCCAACATATCGTAGGGGAAATCCTGGCTAAAGGGATTTGTGTGATGACCGGTTACTACAAAAATCCGGAAGCTACGGCTGCCGCCATCGACCGGGACGGCTGGCTACATACCGGAGATATGGGAATCATCGACCAAGACGGCTACCTGTTTATCAAAGGACGATGTAAAAACATGATCCTCAGCTCAAACGGTCAGAACATTTATCCTGAAGAAATCGAGGATAAACTCAACAACATGCCCTATATCAGCGAATCCATCGTTATCGAAAAAGAAGGAAAACTCGTAGCCCTGATCTACCCCGATTTCGATCTGGTAAACGAAGAAAAAATTACCGATGAGAAACTGGACGAACTGATGACCGCCAACCTGAAAGAAATCAACCAACAGCTCCCGGCTTACAGCCAGCTGAATACTTACAAGCTCTATAACGAAGAGTTCGAGAAAACCCCGAAACGGAGTATTAAACGATTTTTGTATCAGTAAAAGCAAGATAAATTTTCAATTTTTCGTACCTTCGTAGGCTGAAAAATTGTAAAGATGAAAAAAATAAAACATAAACCTGTTTCCTCCAAAACGGAGAAAAAACAGGTTTCTTTGCTACCGGAATTTTTAAAAGAACAACGGACACGTATCCTTCTGGGAATTGCGTTGGCTTTGGTATCGTTGTATATTCTCTTCGCCCTGATCGGTTTCTTCTTTTCGGGAGGTATCGATCAAAGTCTGGTCGATGGTCCCTGGGGGAAAATCATTACCAATCCGGAAATCGAAGTCAGTAATCCTGCCGGAAAGATCGGAGCCTGGATTTCGGACCTATTGATCAACCGGTGGTTCGGTATATCTTCTTTCATTCTTTGCTATCTTTTATTATTATGCAGTTTCCGTCTGGGGAGTATCAAAGTAAAAAACTTCAGCCGCAGGTTATTCATCGGTATGTGTATTATTCTTTGGATCTCTTTATTCCTGGGTTTTCTCTCGGAGAGTATTTCCAATCTTTTCGAAGTCGGCACAGGCTACCTATTCCCGGGGGGAGGCCATGGACATTTTGTCAGCGTCTGGTTGAACTCATTGGTAGGACGTATCGGGACTATGCTGATTCTGATCCTCACTTTTATCGCCATTCTGTTTTTCGGATTCGAACGGACTTTCTATAAATGTGTCGATTATATCAAAGAACAAATCCGCCGTCACCAGGAAAAGGCACTGGCCGCACTAGCCGAACGGGAAGCCCGTGCTGCAGCTGCCCGTGAAGAAGCACAACGGCAAGCCGACGCACAACAAGATCCCGAAGACGAAGATACAACAAGCGATTCCGACAAGGAGAACGCAGACGAAGAACAAGAGGATTTTCCCCATGACAACGACGGTACGTTCCAACCGGAGGATACCGATTTTTCCAGTCAACCGGAGCGTTTGTTAGCACCGAAAGAAACAACGGATCAAAATCCGGAAGCAATCACCTTGCAACAAGGTTTCAACCGCATGTCCGCTTCTATCAACGATTTCGAATTCAGCCAGGAACTATCGGATTTATCGGATGACCGAGCAAAATCGTCTACCGATGATGAAGAAGAAGGAGATACCGACTTACCGGCCGGAAACGATCAGGACATCACCTTGACCATCAGCAATAAGGATCAGGAAGAAACCGTCGATCAGAACCAGCCGACCGAAGATTACGATCCGACCCTCGACCTGTCCAATTACCAATATCCCGGTTTAGAACTCCTCGAAGAGCATTCCTCCGGTAATCCGAAAGTCACCCAGGAAGAATTGGATGCCAACAAAAACAGGATTGTAGAAACGTTGCGTAATTACAAAATCGAAATCACCAAGATCAAAGCAACCATCGGTCCGACCGTCACCTTGTATGAGATCGTACCGGCTCCGGGTGTCAAGATTTCCAAAATCAAAAACCTTGAGGACGACATAGCGCTTAGCCTTTCTGCTTTGGGCATCCGGATCATCGCCCCTATTCCCGGAGCAGGAACGATCGGTATCGAAGTGCCGAACCAAAATCCGGAGGTAGTCTCCATGCGCGGTATCATCGCTTCCAAGAAATTCCAGGAATCCAAATACGCTTTGCCGGTAGCTTTGGGCAGAACCATCTCTAACGAGACGTATACTTTCGATCTGACAAAGATGCCCCACCTTTTGGTTGCCGGAGCTACCGGACAAGGTAAATCGGTCGGATTGAATGCGATCATCACTTCACTGCTTTACAAGAAACACCCGTCCCAACTGAAGTTTGTGATGGTCGATCCTAAAAAAGTAGAGCTCAGTATCTATTCTATCATAGAAAAACATTTCCTGGCCAAATTGCCGGATGAAGAAGAAGCGATCATCACCGAGACCGCTAAAGTAGTCAATACGCTCAACTCCCTGTGTATTGAAATGGACAGCCGTTACGACCTGCTCAAAATGGCACAGGTAAGAAACATTAAAGAATATAATGAAAAATTCATCAAAAGACAACTGAACCCCAATAATGGACATAAATACCTTCCCTATATCGTGGTGGTTGTGGATGAATTTGCCGACCTGATCATGACTGCCGGTAAGGAAGTAGAAACCCCGATCGCCCGGATCGCCCAGCTGGCACGTGCTGTAGGTATTCATATGATCATCGCTACCCAGCGGCCTTCTACGAATATCATCACCGGGGTGATCAAAGCCAACTTCCCGGCCCGAATCGCTTTTAAGGTCGCTTCCATGATCGACTCCCGGACAATCCTGGATTCACCGGGTGCCAACCAGCTGATCGGACGTGGTGATATGCTGATATCGGTAGGTAGTGAGATGACACGGGTGCAATGTGCTTTTGTGGATACTCCCGAAGTAGATGCGATCACCCACCATATTGCCAGCCAACAGTCATATCCGAGTGCTTTTGCCCTACCGGAATATGTACCTGAAAACGAAGGGAACGGCCTCAACGACATCGACCCGGGATCACGCGATCCGTTGTTCGAAGAAGCAGCCCGGCTCGTAGTCAGCACCCAACAGGGTTCCACCTCTTCCATCCAGCGGCGGTTTTCTATCGGCTACAACCGGGCCGGCCGTATCATGGACCAACTCGAGGCAGCCGGCATCGTCGGTCCCTTCGAAGGAAGCAAAGCCCGGCAAGTGTTGATATCCGACGAATATTCACTCGAGCAAATGCTAAAATGAGGCATTTGCTTTTCAACTTCTAATTTTTAATTTTTTACCGATGTTCCTAGAAAAAGTTTACTCCGGCCGAAATCAATGGTATTTCTACATTTTTTCGTTACTGATTATTTTCACTGCAACACAAATCGGCAGTCTTCCCCTGGCGGGATATATGATTATGGAAGACCCTTCCATCTTGCAAGGAGGGGATATATCGGCAGCCACAAGTACGAATACAGGGTTGGCTTTAACCTTACTCAGTTTTGCCGTAGGTTTCTTCACTATCTTATTTTGTGTTAAATATATCCATCATAAAAAAACGGCAGATATCGTAACCGGCCGGCAACGGATAGATTGGGGCAGGATTTTTTTCGGTGCTGCCGTCTGGGGTATTTTATCCCTGATCACCCTGGCCCTCCCTTTCTTTTTCGGAGATACCTCCCATCTGGTATTTCAATTCGAACCGGTTCATTTCCTGATTCTGGTCGTTATCTCGCTACTCCTTTTTCCTTTTCAGACCTCTTTTGAGGAGTTGCTTTTCCGGGGGTACCTCATGCAGTGGTCGGCCCTGCTCTTCAAATACCGCTGGGTAGCTGTCGTTATCACGGGTGTCCTGTTCGGCATCCTGCACGGCGCCAACCCCGAAGTCGAAGAATTCGGCATGTGGGTGGCCCTTCCCCAATACATTCTGATGGGATTGATCCTGGGCTTTGTAGCGGTGAAAGACGACGGAATGGAATTATCCCTGGGATTGCATATGGCCAATAATATTATAGCAGCCATCACCATAACCTCCGATTCTTCTACCCTGCAAACCCACGCCCTTTTCAAAGACCTGCATCCGACAGCTTCGCATTTCGACACGCTGACGATGCTTGTCGCCGGTGTGATCTTCATCTGGATTTGCAACCGGAAATATCACTTTTGGGGAAAGATCTGTTTATGGAAAAAGATCCAAAAGGAAAGCAACGAGATGTAAAGTGTTATTTTTTTCTTAAAACTTCGGCATTTCCGTGCTGAGGCTTATTTTTAAATTTTCAATTGATTACCTTTGGCAGCATCGCAAACGTTAGATTTTTTTTATATCAATAACTATTTACAAACATGAGAAAATTTACCTGTTTCACCTTGGGCTTACTGTTAGCTTGTGCAGTGACCGTGAATGCCCAGGAACAAAAGAATGATCAGGAAGGTTACAAATTTACGGATATCAAACGCCTTCCGACAACAAGTGTTAAATCGCAGGATCGTGCCGGAACCTGTTGGTCCTGGTCGACTATTTCTTTTTTGGAATCTGAAATCATGCGTATGGGCAAAGATTCGCTCAGCCTGTCTCCGATGTATGTCGTATGGAACACCTATCATGCCAAAGGAGATAAATATGTACGGATGAACGGCCATGTAAACTTCGGACAGGGAGGCGCTTCTGCCGATGTGACCTGGGCAATCCGGAACTACGGTATTGTTCCGTTGTCTTTATACAGCGGCCTGAACTACGGCGAAGAGGTACATGTACACGGCGAATTGGATGCTATCCTGAAAGGTTATCTGGACGCTGTTGTCAGCAATCCTAACAAAAAATTAAGCACTGCGTGGTTAAGAGGTTATGACGGTATACTGAATGCTTATCTGGGCGAAAAACCGGAAAAATTCACCTGGCAAGGAAAAGAATATACTCCGATGACTTTCGCAACAGATGCCTGTGGGCTGAATATGGACGATTATGTCAGCCTGACTTCTTTCACCCACCATCCGTTCTATACTCAATTCGCTCTGGAAGTAGAAGATAACTGGATCGGCGAAATGTCATACAATCTTCCGTTGGATGAATTGATGGATGTACTCGACAAAGCGATCGACAAAGGCTACACTTTCTCCTGGGGATCAGACGTTTCTGAAATCGGTTTCACACGCGACGGCCTGGCTGTTGTTCCGGATGTGAACATCAAAGAAATGAGCGACGCTGAAATCGCGAAATGGGTGAAAATGCCGAAAACACAACAACAAGCCGAATTGCTAAAGAAACCGGGTAAAGAAAAAGAAATTACCCAGGAACTGCGTCAGCAAGAATTCGACAATAAACTGACTACCGACGACCATGGCATGCATGTAATAGGTAAAGCTGTCGATCAAATCGGAAATAAATATTTCATCGTGAAAAACTCTTGGGGTGACTATGGTAAATACAAGGGATACCTGTATGCTTCTTATCCTTTTGTAGCTTACAAGACTACTTCAGTGATGATTCACAAAGATGCTCTTCCCAAAGACCTGAAAAAGAAATTGGGTATAAAATAGACATTTGTGACGTAAAAGTTTTGAAAGGCCAAGGAAGTTATGATAATTTCTTCGGCCTTTTCTATTTTACGCCTTTGAGGTTTTCGACCTTTTAACTAACTTTGCAAAGAATATAAGATTAAATCAACGACATATGAATAATGCTATCAAAATCAAAGACAACATCTACTGGATCGGCGTAAATGACAGAAGAACTCATATTTTCGAAAACTACTGGCCTCTCCCTAAAGGAGTAGCCTACAATTCGTATGTGATTGCAGACGAAAAAGTAGTCGTCATAGATACCGTCGAACGCAGCCGGATGGATGATTATCTGGATAGTCTGCAAGCTGTGCTCCAAGGCCGGAAGGTTGATTATTTGATCATCAATCATATGGAACCGGACCATACGGGAGCAATCAAAAACCTGCTCTGCCATTATCCCGACCTGACGGTAGTGGGCAACTGTAAAACTTTCCCCATGCTCCAAAATTATTACGGAGTAGATTCCAACTTGCTCGAAGTAAAGGAAGGCGATTCACTGAACATCGGTAAACGTACCCTGAATTTTTATATGGTTCCGATGTTGCACTGGCCCGAAACCATGGTTACCTATCTACCGGGCGAGAATATCGTATTCAGCGGGGATGTGTTCGGAGCTTTCGGAACCCTGGACGGTGGTATTTTCGATGACCAGGTCGATCTGGATTACCTGGAAGAGGAAATCAGCCGTTATTATTCGAATATCGTCGGGAAATACGGTATGCCGGCACAAACAGCCCTGAAGAAATTGAATACACTCACTTTCAACACGATATGTGCTACCCATGGTCCGATCTGGCGCTCACATGTGTGTGATATCATCGCTAAATATGAAAAATGGAGTAAATACGAAACCGAAGAAGGAGTGGTGATCGCTTTCAGCAGTATGTACGGTCACACGGAGCAGATGGCGGACACGATCGGACGTTTCCTCGCCGAACAAGGCGTTAAAAAGATACGGATCCACGACACTTCGAAGACACATCCTTCTTATATCATCAACGATATTTTCCGCTACAAAGGAGTGATCCTCGGCAGTTGTGCCTATAACGGCGGTATCTTCCCAACTATGGAAACCCTGTTGTGCGAACTGGAAAATATGGGCATTAAAAATCACCTTCTGGCCTATTTCGGTAATAAAACCTGGGGAGGCGGAGCCATCCCCCGACTGAAAGCTTTTGCAGAAAAAATGAAGTGGGAAGTGGTAGCAGAACCCAATGAAGCACTCGGAGCTATGAAATCTTCCGACATCGAGCAATGTAAAGCTATCGCCCAAGCTATGGCAGAAAAAATTAAAAAGAGTTGATAAGTTGATGAGTTAAAAGAGTTGCTAAGTTACTGAGTAACTAAGATATGAGTTGGAGAAGTTAAAAGAATTATTAAGTTGAGAAGAGTTTATAATCCCCATACTTATTTCAATTCAGTGTAATTTTATTGAAAACTTATTTAACTCAGCAACTCTTTTAACTCAGTAACTCAGCAACTCTCCAAGAAGATTGTTACTGTTATCCCCAATCCGAATTTTTTCTGGTCATAGATGAATGTAGCCGACGTCTTTTCACCTATTCCCAAAATCCCCCAAAACCGAAACCAGGCTCCCTTAACTAATATAACTTGTAATCCTTTTTAAAACTTTATTCATTATCTGATTTTAAGCTGTAACTAATCAGCTCGTCCATCCGTCCTACATGTGATATCTCGGTTTTTGACCGGATCAAATGGACCACCAGGTTACAAATGAATAAAATCAAGCATATGAATAAAACTCTACTTTTCCTGCTGTTACCAGGACTCCTGATTTCCTGTAAACCCACTCCCCCATCCGGAGATAACGGGGAGATCGTTCCCCTGACTTCGGAATGTTTGTTAAAAAACAGTGACCTATATATGAAATATCCATATAAAATAAAAGTACAGGATTCTATAATGTGTATTTGGGACCTGCATGGAGGAGATCGGTTCTATCATCTCTATTCTTATCCTGAGCTGCAATTCATCACTTCCTTTGCCGTGAACGGCCGCGGGCCGGAAGAATATATTTCGACAGGAGGATTTTGTATGGACGAGCAACATATTTATGTTTTCGACACTAGCCGGGCCCGCCTTTCGATCTTCCGGAAAGACAGTCTGATGCAACAACGCATTTCCCCTGCCCGGATAATCGACTACCCTCAAGCCGGCATTCCGATACTGAATTTTTGCCGGACGGACCAAGGGTTTGCCTTGCTCAATTTCGACGGACCGGAACGGATTGCATTTATCGATACTTGTGGACATCTGCTGAACAAAAAATACGAGATTCCGCGGGGAAATACCGCAAAAAACAAAGCCTACCCGACGATGACAGCCTCACTATGGAACTCTTATCTCGACTATAATCCCGACAATCACCTATTAGTCCTTGTCACCCAAAACGGAGAATTACTGGAAATCCATAACCTGGCGTCGGATTCTTCCCGGTTCATTGTCGGCAAAGGAAGTGAACCTGATTTTTTGAGTGATAAAAACGGACTCCTTGTCGGCAAAATCAAGGGTTATCAGGATGTACAAGTCGGGAAAAAAGCCATCTACACCTTATTCTCGGGCACCGATCACCAAGAAGAACTCAAAAAAATGATGAAGGGGCAGCCTACTCCTGATGGTGGCAATTTGTTTTTAGTATACGACCTCGACGGTAAGCTGATCCGGAAATTTTTGCTCGATCACTATACCAATGGTATAGATGTCCACGAAGACAGCAATATACTTTATACCGTAAGTTCTTCTGAAGAAAATGCAATCAACAAATATCGGTTACCACTCTGATAGCCTATTACTGAAAATCTATGAAAAAAATTTTTTATTACCTTTTGCCTCTCTTCTTGTTGAGTCAGTCCGGAACAGCCCAACAAGATTCATTGACTTTACGGATTACAGACGAGAAAGGCCAGATCATCATCGGAGCCATAGTCCTGCAATATCCCGAATCGTATCTTCTCGGAGCCTCTAATGAAAAAGGTGAGGTAGAAATAAAGGGGCTCCATATCCCCGCTCGGCAACAACTCGTTTTTCAATGCCTGGGATATGAGATGAAAGCCCTGCCTTTTCAAGAAGTGAAACAACATCCGAACGTCCGGTTAAAAGAAAAAACCACCGAATTGCCCGAAGCAGTAGTCCTCGCACAACCACTGCCTCGACTTCTCGCTCTCACTCACAAACAACTTTACAAAAAATACCCGGCGAAAAAAGAATATGTCCGGTATTATGCCCCTGCCTCCTACTATAAATCGGTAGAATGTAAAGGCCATTGCGTAAATCTACGCCATGAATACGGGCTTTTCATTTGATGAAAGTCCAAACGGCCAGAACCATCCTTTTCAATCACTTTTTTAAACCCTAATCCGTCATGATAAAAGTCTTTATCTACAGCTGTCTGCTCCTCGTTTTCCTCATAAATTGTAAAAGCAACATCCCGGAAGCCCGGAATAAGACCGATTATTCACAAATTACTCATTATTCGTCACGTTCCGCTCATCCGATATCTTCCGTCAATTTCGATACCATACGAATCGATGCCGGTAATGAAAACGAAATGACTTCCCTGCTAGGGAGTTTTCTTTTTCTGGGAGATACCCTTTGTTTTGCCGACCGGGAACAATCTACCCTATTCCTCTACGATCGGGACGGGCGTTTTTTGGGTACCCATCTATCCTACGGAAGAGGTCCGCAGGAAATACAGGGGATCTATGAGATTACCGCACTCCCACAAGGAGGTTATGCAATTATAAACGACTGGCATTTGAATATTTTCGATCAAAGTTGGGGAGGGAAACAACAGTTACGGATCGACTGGCAAAACGATAAAACCCCCGAAATCCTGCTCGCTTCTCCAGGTCCTGACGAAAGTGGAATTTACGAAATTGAACACTTTACCGGTCGATTATGCCCACTGGGAAACTATCTGGCCATCGCTATCGTTACCGACTGTATTACTTACAACGGTTTCCGTTCGAACAGCCAGGCAGCTCATTTTTATGAAAACAGTTATACCCTGGGACTCATCGATCCCCGTACCGGCAAAGTAGAACGGATGATGTGTACCCATTCTCCCATTTATAAACAGTACCGTTATATTCCTAATTTCAAGTCGATTCTATTCGATACCGATACAGAAAATACCTTATTTTATTCTTTCCAGATCGACTCCCTGATCTATCAAACGGACTTTAAGAACAATACCCTGCAATCTTTCGGCCTAGCCGGCCATCCGATGAATACGGATTACAGAGAAACCAATACTTTCGAAGAAGCCACTAACAATTACAAGGAAGATTATAAAAAATTCGGTTCTTACCGTTACCTGAAATACATCCCTGAAACCAAAGTCCTGTTCAGAAACTTTTACCATGGAGAACCTTCTTGCGGGGAAACCGTTCAAGCCTATAAAAATCAGACCCTGGTAGCAGAATTCAATGTACCCGACAACTTTCGGATATTCGGTTATTCAGCCCCTTATTACTATGCGTATGGCAAACCAGATCTCGACACCGAAAATATGATTATTTACAAATTCAAATTGGAAATTTAAACACGATTGACAAAACTTTTCTAATTTTGCATTCATAAATAGAAAACATCTATCGATTATGGTAAAATTTTTTAGTATTTGCCTGGTGGTATTACTCCTCTGTAGTTGCCATTCACGCCGGAAAGAAATAGCTCGAATCGTTGAAGAATGGAAAAATAAAGAAGTTATTTTTCCGGATCCCTTATTGGTAAAAGTACAAGGGCGGGATACCATCCTCCCGGATTTTCAGGAACGCAAATATAAAATCCTGAATTACATCGACACCAGTGGTTGTACGGAATGCCGGATGAAACTGGCCGAATGGCAATTATTGAAACAGGAAATCGATAGTCTGGGCTACGATGTCGACATCCTATTCGTTGCCTGGGTCCACAATTACGACGAATTGGAAATCCTGCAACGTGCCAATCGTTGTCAGCTACCCTTCCTATACGATCCGCAGGGGGATATGCAAAAAATCAACCAGTTTCCTGCCGAACCGGCTTTCCAAACTTTCCTGCTCGATTCGCTCAACCGGGTCCTGCTTATCGGTAGTCCGGTCGAAAACGATAAAATCTGGACCCTCTACCAACGTTCCCTCTCCTC